>JACZXC010000263.1 GCA_022571825.1 Myxococcales bacterium
CGTGGCGTGGACCAGCTCGTGAAGGATCGTCTCCACGGTGGGTCCCTCTCCGCCGCGGAGCATGGGTCCGGTGATCGGATCGTCGAACCAGCCCAGGGTCGAGTAGGCCGGGACCGCGACCTCGCACACGTCGAAGCCCTTGGCGCGCTGCCGTTTCGCCTCGGCCCGGGCTCGTGCGCGGGAGAAGAAACCCTTGTACGGCACCCGACCGACGATCGGGAAGTACCAGCCGGCAGGCTGCACCTCCCCCGGGCGGGTGGCGACGATGGTGGTCACGATACGATCACCCGGCCAGTCCACGTAGCTCGTGTATCGTTCTCCCACGTCGAGCCCGAGATCGGTGGCGAAGGCGCGAACTCGGGGGACCGTGGCCAGGCGCTCGCGCAGCTCCGGGGCGGTGGTCGGGTCGGCGAGTACGGCCTCGATGGGCTGGCGCGCGCGCATCAGCCGCGCCTGACCCACCGCCAGGTGGGAGAGGTAGCAGCCGCTCGCGCTCAGGGTGAGGATCGCGAAGAAGAAGAGTTGTTTGGCACGCATTGACGTGCGAACCGGGGACGCGGCTGCAGCCGAGGCATACGCGGCGGGAGCCTTGGGTCTCGAGGAACGTGCGGATGAAGGCGGCGTGGGGGTACTCCTGCGGATCCGCCCCTCCTGTTGTGGACGGAGTTGCTCCCGGTTCTGCCGGGCCTTGCGGGGCGGGCGCGACCGGAAGGCCGGGCGATCTTGTCGGGGCTGCTTGCCGAAGAGCGCGAAGCGGTCGAGACGGCGGCCGCCCGTGTCGGCCTGGTGGCGACGGACGCGCGTCACGGGCGGGACGCTTTCGGCGATGACTGGATCGCACGGATCTGTTCGCGCCAATAGTCGAGGGTCCGCTCCAGAGTCCCAGCGATCGGAGCCTGCGGCTTCCAGCCGGTCGCCCGACGGAGTCGGGTCGCATCGCCGACCGAGAAGTCCGCGGGCCGCATTCGCTCCGGGTCGACCTCGATCGATGGGTGTAGACCCGCCAGGTCGAGCAGGGTATGCAGGTGCTCGCCGACCGGCGTGCCCACACCGCTGGCCACATTGTAGACGTCGGCGGGGACGCCGCGATGGAGTAGGCTCAGGTAGGCGTCGATGACGTCGCCGATGTCGAGGAAGTCGCGGACGGAGCCGAGATTGCCGACGCGAAGCACCGGCTCGCGGAGATGGCCCTCGATCTCGGCCACCTGCTTGGCAAAGCTCGCGAGAACGAAATCCGGCGCCTGGCCCGGCCCGGTGTGGTTGAAGGGCCGGACACGCACCACGTCGAGACCTCGGTCGGCGTACCGCGCGGCCAGCAGATCCGCAGCGGTCTTGGTGCGGGCGTAGGGAGACTGCGGCCGCAGGGGCGAGGCCTCGGTGAAGGGCGACGCGCCGGGCTCGGCGGATCCGTACTCGTCGGAGGAGCCGATCACCAGCAATCGCGCCTCGGGCGCGGCCGTCGCCGTCGCCTCCAGGATCGAGCGCGAGCCCAGATAATTGATCCGATAGGTGAGCTCCGGCGATTTCCAGGACGAAGGCACCGAGCTCTGGGCCGCCAGATGGACGATGACCTCCGGCCGAACCGCGGCCATCCGCGCGCTCAGCGCCGAGACATCGGTCACATCGAGCTCGCGGTCGGTCGCCTCCACCTCGTAGCCTTCGTCCCGAAGTCGGGGAACCAGATGGCGACCCACGAACCCCGAGGCTCCGGTGATGAGCGCGCGCACACCGAGCAGGCTGCCAGAGCCCACGCGTTCCTGCTAGCGGCGCCGGGGGAGGCGCCGGAGCGGAGATCAGCAGCGATCGACTGGCGGGGGTATCCTCGGGCTGTTGCGCGGTGGGGGGATCCGTGATCATCGCGGTGTCGGGCCTGAACGGGGCGGGGAAGGGCGAGGTCGTCCGCTACCTCGAGCGCCGCAGCTTTGCCGTGCTTTCCCTGTCCGACGTGATTCGGGGCGAGCTGCGTTCCCGGGGTCTGGAGGAGACCCGCGAGCGCATGATCGAAGCGGGCATCGCGCTGCGCGCCGCCGAGGGTCCCGGGGCCCTGGCCGAGCGGCTCGCGGGCTCGATTCAGTCCGACCGCAGCTACGTGATCGACTCGGTCCGTCATCCCGCTGAGGTCGAGTGGCTGCGCGGCCACACCGACGCCTTTCGCCTGATCTGGGTGACCGCCGCCGATCAGACCCGACTCGACCGGATTCGGAGTCGGGGCCGAGGCGGAGATCCGTCGACCCTCGACGAGCTTCGCCGGCTGGAGGACCGTGAGCTTCGCAGCGACGATCCGCGGGCCCAACAGCTCACGGCGGTTCAAGCGCTCTCGGACTTCACGATCGAGAACGACGGCGATCTCGACGCGCTTCACGCCGCGATCCAGGGCGTGCTGGAGCAGGGATTTTTTTTTGAACGGCCGAGCTGGGACGACTATTTCATGTCGATCGCACGCGCGGTCGCATCGCGCAGCAACTGCGTGAAACGCAAGGTCGGCTGTGTGATCGCCCTGGATCGGCGGATCGTCTCGACCGGCTACAACGGAACCCCGCGCGGCACCCGCAACTGCAACGAGGGCGGCTGCCCGCGGTGCAACAGCTTCGCCGAGTCGGGCACGGGCCTGGGCGAATGCCTGTGTTCCCACGGCGAGGAGAACGCCATCACCCAGGCTGCCTACCACGGGGTTTCCGTCCGGGGCGGAACCATCTTCACGAACCTCTGTCCCTGTCTCATGTGTACCAAGATGATCATCAATGCGGGACTCGCCGAAGTGGCCTACAACGCGCACTATCCGATGGGCGACGTCTCGGTGGCGCTCCTGCGCGAGGCCGGCGTCAAGGTGCGCCAGATCTAGTCAATCGAGTGGCAGCAGCCCGCGACCGCTCTACCCAGTGCACTTGGGCGAGTTCGTCCGCCTCTCGGAGGCTCAGGATGACCAGGCCGGAGCGCCCCTCCGCCCATTCTTCCGCAACCTCCCGGGCGCGGAAAAAGTGCATCTGGCCTCAGGTGGGGCTCGCCGGCCCGATCTGCGCCGAAGCGTAACCCCGGTTGGGAAGCACGACGGAGACGACCGTATCCGCTGGACTGGAGGCCCGGACTCCGTCCGGGGTGACGGTGATTCGAACGGATTCACCGGAACCCGGGCACGTCGATGAGACCTCGGCTTCCTCGCCCAGCAGTCCGGGAATGAACAGCGTGTCGAGCGCGCACCAGGCGTAAAGCTCTCTGCCGCCCACCTGGATTCGATGGGCCGTCTGTCGCGCGGTCAGTGCGGCTGCTACCGCGTTGCCTTGCTCGTCGATCTGGACGCCCATGCTTGCGAATTCCGCGAAGATGTCCTTGGCTCGAGAGGGCTCGATTCCGAGCTTCGAAGCAAACTCCTCGGGCGAGATCGCCCCCGAGCGCGCAATCCCTTCCACGAGCGCGGAGAAGCCAAGAACGCGCTGGTCGATCTCCTCTTGACTGAGCCCCGCGAAATGGGTCGCCCAAGCTCGCTTCGCCTCTTCGAGCCCGGAAAGTCCGACTTCATCCATCCTCGTCAATCCTCTGGCCGCTCGAGATGCCCAGGAAGAAAAGCACCTGGGTGCCCAAGCAGTCGGTCGCGACAATAGGCGCAGTCGCGAAAGCGCCGACCGTCCTGTCCAAGCCTCCCGTGGGCGGTTCGACCGGGCCGACTCGCGGAGGCGATGGAAGCATAGGGGTTGAACCCCGGTGTAAGGTCAAGGGCCTCGAGAACCCTTTGACCACAGCCGCGTCGCGGCTCCCATGGCTGTTGGGAGCATGGCGGCTGGAAGCGTCGGGGGCAGGAGCAGATTCTCGGAGAGAAAAACTCGGAGGATTGTCAGGAAAAACGGTAGGAACCAACCGGGTCAGGTCAAGACGACCGCAACGGGTCGCCGGGTTTTTCTATTCCTACTGGATCTGATGCAGGATTTGCCTCGCCGTTCCCAAAGAGCGAGAAAAAGGCCGAAGGAATCAAGATGAAGGTGAGAGGTACCAAGAGCCGCACCTCATTGATCATCGTGAACCGAAGATGAAAGGCAAGAAAGATGGGCACCAAGAGCAACGTCCGTCGAATATACACTGGCTTCCGCTTCCATTGGGTCATGGCCAACACCCAGATTGCTCCAAAAAACCAGAATCCGTAGAGGTAAGTTGTCCTCCAGTGGTCCAGTGGATGCGCCCCCAAGCCTCGCAAGACACGGTTGACATTGCTGATTGGTTGAAATCCCGGTGAGAGTTGCTCCAGATCGGGTGCATACGCGCGTATGCTGAACCAGATCACATAGGCGGGAATCGCAAATAGCAGGGTTTTCGCCCCAACGAGCCCAATTTGGCGCCGTTCCTCCCATGCGATCCGCGGTACGTTGACGAAGAAGTACAGTGCCGGCAAACATAAAACTGTTTCATTGTTACACACCGAGACAGCGCGAAGGAGCACATACAAGCCATCCCATTTTTCTCGGATTGTCCACAATAGTAACAAGAACGTCAGGGCAAGTAGCGGGGCGCTTTCTTGGAGATGATTGAAGTACGTCAACGGAAGAATCGCTGCAGTAAAACAAACTCCGGCGAAGGCACCGATAGGCAGAAACCAGCGCCTCAAATAGAAATGAAAGGCGAGAAAGGTTAGGAAGAAAAAGGACCATCGCTGGAGGATATATGCATTGGCTACAGAAATTGAAAAGAGCGTTGAGAGAGCTTCCGGGATACCAAACTGAAGAAGACGGTGGTTTTCGGGCACGACCCCCTCAAAGGCCACCAATTTTTCATGATGGCGAACGAGCGAACCGCTAAACCAGTTTGGGGTCAGCCAGAGCTTGACTCTCAGATTCACAAACGCAAGCGACAAATACACACAACCGAACAGCAAGGATTCACGGGCCTTAGAATCCATTCAAACGGCTCCCGTTCGGAACCAAGCAGTCGAAAGTCCTCGCGATCTTCCCGCTTCCGGGCTGCGTCCGTCAACATCCGAGCAATTCCGGCTACTTAAGGTCG
>JACZXC010000264.1 GCA_022571825.1 Myxococcales bacterium
GGTTCCGCGTGTAAAGGGCGCATTCGAAACGATCAGCGATCCGCGCAATGGATAGAGGCCGGTGCTCACCGCCTTGACCGACGAGAACTGCGCTCTTTCGTCTGCAAACACCATGGACAGAAAACTCAACGACTCGGCAGTGTCGAGCCCCAGGCGTTTGGCGTGGGTAATCCATTCTTGCGGCGCCGGCCTGGCGCTCGAGATAATACGATCGGCACCGAGGAAAGAGGCGCTTTCCTTGACAAGGGCCTGCTGCAGCCTGTCGACAAACAGGGTAATGGTGGTCACAGTGGTCACGGCAATAACCAGCGAGGCGAGCAGCAAGGTCAGCTCTCCGCCACGCCAGTCACGCCATAACAATTTAAACGCTAACGAGAAATTCATTTCAGCATGTTCCCCGCATTCAACTCGTCTCAACTGCTTCCGTCACAAGGACACCCGAATCCAAATACAGAGAACGATCGCATCGATTGGCAATCCGGCTGTCATGCGTCACCAGCGCAAGCGTCGTGCCATGGCACTCCGCGCCGGCGCGGCGCACCTTCGCCGGCCCTCCCGGCGCGACGTTCGGGCGAGAGAAGGAGCGTCTGCCGCCGGGGCGCCTAAGCTGAGCGCCGCCGACGCAGCATCATGAAGCTCATGACCCGGTTCAAACCAGGATTCGGCGCCCGGCTGGCCCTGGATGCCGTCGGGGAGCCCAATTTCGGCAAACATCGGGGCTCGATCGGATTCGAAGCGCGTGAGGACTGGCTCCACGCCAAGGATGGTGGAGATCCCGAGCGCCTCACCCTCGGGATTTTCGTCCAGGATGACGTCGATCTGGGGTGGCTGCGGATTATCCCCGCTCTCCGCTTCGACCACACCGAGCGAATCGGAGGCGAGTGGCTTCCCAGGATCGGTGTGATCATCGACCTTTCCAGCTGGCTGCGCCTCAAGGGCAACTGGGAGCGCTCCTACCGCGTACCGAACTTCGACGAGCTCTTCTTTGACGAGCAGTTCCTGCGGGGCAACCCGACCCTCCGCCCCGAAGACGCTCGCGAGGTCGACCTGGGGTTCGAGATTGGATTCGCATCCGAGGGCTCCGGGTTCGACTTTCACTTCGAATTCGCGGCGTTTCAGAGAGATATCGACAACTCCATCGTGTTTCAGGTGGTGAGTCCGAGTGTGGTTCAGGCCACCAACACTTCCGACGCGCGAGTCCGCGGCGTGGAAGTCACGGGGAGTCTCGGGATGGGCTGGCTGAAGCTCTCCGCCAACTACACCCGGCTGGATACCGAGGTCGCGGCCACGGGTAACCCGCTCCCCGGTCGTCCCCAGCGGGAGTATGACCTGCGGATCGAGGTCGGCCCCCCGAGTCGGATGCTCGAGGTCGCCGTCGAGGTGCACCACGTGAGCTCCATTCCCGTGTCGGCCAGCGGCAACAACATCGTGAGCGGACGCACCACATTCGACGCAGTCCTCGGTGTTGATCTGATGCGGATTTTCGGGAACCCATCGGCGCGCCGGTCGCCATCGCCGGACCTGCGCTTCACGTTCACGGGACGAAATCTCACGGATCGGAGCGTGCGCGACGCGCGCTCGTTTCCCCAGCCCGGCCGCACCCTCTCGTTCGGTGTAATGGGCGCGTGGTGAAGCGGCGACGCGGGGCGATTGCCGGGCTGACGGCGTTGGCCCTCGGCGCCGGCGGAAGCGACTGCGGAGGCGGATCGGGAACCGGAGGCTCGCGAACCCTGATCCGGGTCCGAAGTCCCGACCCGCGCTGCGTCGCCATGAGCACCGTCGCCTTCCCGCCGGCCTTCGACTTCATCCCCGGAAGCTCGGGTCGGGTCGTCGCACTGGACTTCGCTCCCCCGACCCTGGTCCCCATCGACGTCGAGCCGGTACCGCCCGAGATCGCGGATTCCCCCGATGTCTTCGAGCTACCCCCGGACAGCGACGGTGACGGTCTCGAGGAGGGCAGCCTGATCCCGACGATTCCAATTCCGGATGGGATCTTCGCCGTGGACGGGGACCTCGCGCTCATCACCACCAGCAGCTACGAGGCGGTCCTCTTCTTCAGTCCCCGCACGGGCACTCTGCGCGAGTTTCGGGTCAGCGTTCCCGATCCACCGTTCGTCCAGGGGGACAACATTCTGCTGCCGGCACCGGGGACCTTCCAGTTCCAGACGGGCATTTCGACGGCGGCGTGCGTGCGGCCGGAGCCGGGGGCCACGGACTCTCGCGGTGACTCGATGGCCGTGGCCTTGGCGCGTGTGGGGCGGTGCGATCCCGCTGTGCCGAGCTATTCACCGAACTTCACGTCCGGGGTCGCCGTGGCCGCCGGCCACCTGTTCGTGTCGATGTCGAACCTGAACGAGGATCAGGGGACTCTCAAGACTCAGTACCTCCCGGGATCGGTTCTGGTCTACGACCTCGACCTGCTGGTCGAGCCGCCTCGGATCAGTCCGAACCCGTCGGTGCCGGTAGTCCTGACCAGCGGATTCAACCCGACCCACGTGACCTCGATCGAAGTCGGCGGGCGAGAGTTCGTGTTGGTGAGTGTGAGCGGTGCCGTGGGCCTCATCACCGATGACCCGACGACGCCTGGGGTGATCGAGCGAGGCGCCATCGCTCAGACCGGGGCAGCGATCGACGTGATCGACGCCGAGACTCTCGACCTGGTGGGCACGATTCCACTGGGCCTGGCGGGGCTGGCCACCGGGCCCCTGGCCGTCGATCCGTCGGGCCGGGTTGCCGTCGTCGGCAGTCAGGTGGACCGTACGCTCCTCGCCGTCGACCTCGCCGGTTTGACTGCCCTTCCGGCCCAGGCGATCGATCCGGTGGTTCTCGATGGAGCGGTGATCTTCGACGCCGAGCATCCCTTCCGGATTCCGCCGCTGGCCGCCGGCGCACCGCCGGATCTCTGTCCCGGCTTCACGGGGGGGGTCGCGTTCAACCACGCTGGTGACCGGCTCTACGCGACGGAATTCTGTGATGGCTCGTTGGCCAGCATCCGTGTGGATCTGACCGGCTCCCCCACGACTGCCGCGCTGGCGAACCGCTTCGACTTGGTCGACCTACAAGCTGTGGTGTCTCCGATTCGAGTCGAGACGCTGGGGGAGGCCCGGGCGCCCGGGGCGATCGCGGTACGACCTGGGGTGCCCGGTATCGATTTTCGGGGTCCGGACCTGTTCGTCCTGGTGGGCGAGCCGGAGGGCGCGTTGTGCGGAATTCGCATCGAATCGCCCTAGCTGCGGTGGCGATCGCCGGGCTCGCGGTTCCGGCAGTGCTCGCCACCCGGTTCGGGTTCCCGAATGGGGGCAGCCGGGGCGACGAAGCGACATCGGCTCCCGGCTTCGAGGAGCGCGCATCCGCGTCGGCTGCCGCGCCCTTCACCCCGCGACCCGGCGGTGCAACCGGCGCGGTGCCCGAGGTGGATCCGACCGCGGGGGCGTGGGGAAGGTATGCGGATCTCTCGACCCGGGACGCGCTCGGGCCCGATATCGACGCGCCGGAGCTCTCCGAGTCGGACTCCGAAGACGATGGGGCGCGTGGCGACCCGGTTGGGCGGGGGCGGGAGCTGCGGCTCGATCGGCCCGGGGGGTCCGCTCCTTCCGTGCGATTCCGGGGCTTCGATCCTGACGCACCGCGCAGGTTGGTTCTGTGGCGCCTCCGGGACGGGCGCGCGGTGCTAATCGCCCGCGGCGCGAGTCACCCGGACGGTTCCTTCGAGTTTCCGCCCCTGCTGGTTCCCGCGGCGGGCCTCGTGGTTGTGGCCGCCCCGGTGCACGCCACGCCGGATCACCCCGAGGCCTCGCGGGTGCAGACGCTGCCCCCGCGACCACCCGAGGCACCCCGCGGCTTCGTTTCGACGGCGGGCGCCGAGATCCGGCTGCGCGTGGTACCGGCCGAAGCCGCGGGCTTCGTGCTGGTCGCCGAGGCCGATGGCCGCGTGCTCGGGCGCTTTGCGCTGTCGGCACTGCCCGGGGGCGCTCAGCGCAATCTCGATCTCGCGATATCGCTCCCCCGGTGGGAGGACGCGGGCGCGCTGCAGGTCGCTCACGAGCGACCCGACGGGCTCCGCTCACCGTGGCGTGCGGTCCATCTGAACTCGACGCTCGAAATCCACAGCGAAGGAGATTCTCATGCGGTCGAATGAATACTCATCGGTGATCGGGATCGCGCTTGCGATTCTGGCCGGGATGGGTGCGCACCCGGGACAATCGGCGCGGGCAACCATCGTGTCGACGAACTATACGATCAGCGAGATCGCCACGGGCGATCTACCCACGAGCGGGCTGGTCGTCGTCGGAGACGCAATCTTTTTCGGGGTCGGCGCCTTCGGCGGCGCGAGTCAGTCGGTGGTTCGGATCGATTCGCTGGGCGCCACGACGATCGCTACGGGCTTCAATAGTCTGGCGGGCTTCGACTACGATGCCGTGAACGATCGACTGCTCGTGGGCGACAATGCCCTGGAGGCCCCGGGGTCGAATACCGGAGACAACATCTACTCGATTCCGGATCCACTGGGACCGGTGAGCGGGCCGGTTCCCCTCGCCGAGGATCTGGCGGTGCTCCTCGACGGTGACATCCCCGGCGTGGCCGATCTGGCCCTCGATCCCAACGATCCCAACACGCTGTACGTCAGTGATGCCGACTTTCCCGCCGGACGGATCGTCAAGGTCGACCTGGCTCTGGCGAGCCTGGTGGTGTTGCAGAGCGGACTCGTGAAGATCGCCGCCGGCGTCGCGGTCGACGATGACTCGCTGTTCTTTGGCCTGGTCGAGCCGTTCCCCGGCATCGGTGGAGAGGTCTCGGTGGTATCGTTACCGGGCACCGGATCGATCTCGACCCTGGTCGACGGGCTGTTGGGCCAGTTCGATCTGACGTTCGCCGACGATGGAACCCTTCTGGGCAGCAGCTCCCAGTTCGGCGGGTCTTCGGAGGTGGTGCGGATCGATCCGCTCACGGGAGAGATCCTCGAAGTCGTGGCCAGCGGCTTCG
>JACZXC010000265.1 GCA_022571825.1 Myxococcales bacterium
GCCGGAAACTTCGAACCTGGCTCGTAGCGCACGACAGACGTGACTTGGCCCGACTCCGGAGGACCCACCAAGTGGACTCGCTTGCGCCAGACCGACCCGCTCCGACTCGACGTCCACTCCATCCGAGTCGTGTCGGCAACAGCCCGGATGGAAAGATTCCCGTTGACTGCCTCTTCCATGGCGTCCTCTCCTCACGAGATCTGGTCGACGATCGGCGGCGTTCGCAGCCTAGCCCCGGTGTGCGGCCAGCCAATCGAGCAACACACGATTGATCTCTCCCGGCTTCTCCTGGTGCAGGAAGTGGCCGGCGTCCCGGATGCGCACCATCTTGAAGCCGGCGGGGAAGTCCTCGTCCCGCATGGCGACGTCGTGCATTCGGGTGTCCATGCAGCCGTCGAGCGCGCCGGTGAGAGCAAGCGTAGGGACGGGAATCTCTCCGCCGAGCAGACGGCGCGTCTCGCGGGCTGCCGCGCCCGCGAATCCGAACATCGATCGGTAGTAGGCCAGGGCGGCCTTCTTGACCCCCGGCTGGGCGAGGGCCCGCTTCACGATTCGGACCTCCTCTTCGGGTAGCTCCCAGCCCGGCGACCAGTCGCGCCAGAGTCTCTCGATGAACGCCCAGTCGTTTCGCTCGACCACGAGGTCGGCGATCCCTCGCAGCTGGAAGAACATCATGTACCAGGACTTGCGAAGCTGGCCGGGAAACTCTCGCAGTCCCTCCCGCTGCATCCGTCCGGGGTGCGGAATCGCGAGGGTCGTCAGGGAGTGGAAGTGATCGGGTGCCAGCGCCGCGGCCGCGTAGCCGATCACCGCGCCCCAGTCGTGGCCAATCAGATGGACCGGCTCAGTTCCCAGGAAGTCGACCTGAGCGATGACGTCTTCGGCCATGCGGACGATGTGGTAGTCGCCGTTCGCAGGCTGCGATGATGGCTCGTAGCCGCGCAAGCAGGGTGCGATGGCGCGGTACCCTGCAGCGGCCAGGGCCGGCAGCTGAAAGCGGAACGACCGCATGTGATCTGGAAAGCCGTGAAGGCACAGGGCGACGGGGCCCTCGCCCTTGGGGAGTGAGGGAACTTCGGACAGTGCCGAGAACGTGAGTCCGTTCGCGTGAAGAGTGATCGGTTCCAAGTTGGACCTGCGAATCCTCGAGTCCGACGCGCGTCGCGCTGGACCGTCGCGTCCCGGGTCAATCGAAGTATTCCTGACCGCTTCGAAGAACGCCCATCGATGTCTATCGTCTCGGGTCCTGACGGCGCTCGACACCGCGCGCGGCGGAGGCTCCGGGTCATTTTCTGGGCAGCGCCGACGACCGGGCCTTCTGTAGACTCTGCGGGCGGCGAAACCAGACCTCCCCCCTCCGAGATGGTGCGATGAACGTCGACAGCGTGTTGTCGGGCCCGCTCACCCGTTGGGTACGACTGGTTCGGATGCGACCGATCGTGACGATCGTCCTATGCGCCGCTGTGAGCGCGGCCGCGCTCGGCTTCGCGGCCACCCGCCTCGGCATCAACTCGAACACGATCGAGCTCTTCCCGGAGGATCTGCCCGCCCGCATGAATCACGACGCCTTCGTGAAGATCTTCCCGGACCTCGAGAACGCGCTTCTGATCGTGATCGATGCGGAGACACCGGAGGCAGCCCGCGACGCGGCGCAACGCCTGGTCGCGTCGCTCGCCAGCGACCGGGAGAACTTCGAGGACGTCTACCTGCCCGGCGGCGGTCAGTTCTTCGAGCGCAACGCCCTGCTCTATCGCAGCGTCGACGATCTCTACCGCTTCAGCGACCACCTCGTGCGCATCCAGCCGATCATCGGCGAGCTGGAGCGGGACGGCAGCATCAGCAACTTGGCGAAGTTGATCCAGCGGGGGCTCGATCAGCTCGAACAGGACGGAAGCGACGACGCGATCTGGTCCGTCCTCCTGGACCGGCTCCGCGACGCAACCGTCGAGATCTACGAGGAGCACCCCCTCGCGATCTCTTGGGAGCACCTGATGCTCCAGGGCACGGCCATCGAGGTCGTGACCCGTCGGATCGTGCTGGCCCACCCCGTCCTCGACTTTGGCGACGCCCTCCCCGCCCGCCGTCCCCTGGCGGCGATCCGGTCGGCGACGCGCGCCCTCGCGCTCGGGTCCCAGCTCGGCGTCCGGGTCCGCATAACCGGCAATCCCGCCCTCACCCACGAGGAGACCCTCAGCCTGATTTGGGACATCGGTGTGTCCGGTCTCTTCTGCCTGCTGCTCGTGAGCGTCCTCCTGACCGTGGCGATGCGCTCGCGCCCCCTGGTCGTCGGCGTCGTGGCAACCCTGCTCACGGGACTCCTGTGGACCGCGGGCTTCGCGGCGATCGCAGTCGGCGACCTCAACGTCATCTCTGTCGCCGCCGGCGTCCTGTTCCTGGGCCTGGGCGTCGATTTCGGCATCCACTTGGGAATGCGCTACGCGGACCTGCTGCGCGCCGGGCGCGCGCACGGGGAAGCCATCGAGGAGGCAACGGCGAGCGTGGGGGGCTCGCTCGTCCTGTGCACGGCCACCACGGCGACGGGTTTCTTCGCATTCCTGCCGACGGACTACCGGGGCGTGGCGGAGCTCGGCCTCATCACCGGCGTGGGCCTGATCATCATCCTCTTCCTCACCTTGACGCTCTTCCCTGCGCTCATGACGGTGGTCTTCCACGTCGACCCGGCCGCGCTTCGCAGCCGCCGCCTGCGCTTCGGCGACGGGCCCGCCCGCTGGGTCGAGCGCCACGCGGTGTGGATCCGCCGGGGGGCCCTCGTCGCCGGCGTCGCGGGCCTCATGCTGGCGTCGGGCCTGCGCTTCGACCCGAACATCGTCGCCATGCGGGACCCCTCGACGGAATCCGTCCAGACCTTCAACGATCTGCTCGCCGACGCCGGCGCGTCATCGCCCTGGTACGCCAACTCGGTCGCTGCGAGCATCGAGGAAGCCGATGCGCTGAAACGGGAAATGCGCGCGCTCGAGGTCGTCGACCGCTCGATCAGCATCTCGGACTACGTCCCGGAAGAGCAGGCGGAGAAGGTCGAGATCCTGGCCGACCTCTCGATGTTCCTGGACACCGGGGGCGGCGCTCCCTCCGGTCGGCAGGCGGTCCTGCCGGTCGCCGAGCAGATCGAGGCACTGCGCAGCCTGCGCGATCTTCTGGCAGAGAACACCCCGTCCGTGAAGTCCGCCGGGTTGCGGAAGAGCATGCTCGACCTCGAGGCCAAGCTCGGAACCTTTCTGGCCCGGGTCGACGGCGGCGCCGATGCCGGCGAAGCGCTCGCACGTCTCGACGAGGTGCTGCTCTCATCGCTTCCCCAGCAGATCGCGAGACTGAAGCAAAGCATCGGAGCCACGATGTTCACCCTCGACGAGCTTCCGCCCCGCCTCGTGAGCCGGCTGACGTCGCCCGACGGACGCGCTCGCGTGCAGACCTTCCCCCGCGAGAACCTCGAAGATCACGCCGCCCTCCAGCGTTTCGTCGACGCCGTGCAGCGAGTGGACCCGAACGTGACCGGCGTGGCCGTGAACCTCGTCGAGTTCGCTCGGGTCACCCAGAGGGCCTTCCGTCAGGCCACGGCGACGGCGGTGCTGGTGATCGCCGTGATGCTTTGGATCCTCTGGCGCCGCGTCGGCGATTTGCTCCTCGTGCTCGCGCCGCTGTCCCTCACGGCGATACTGACCGGCGCAGTGATGGTCGCGATTGACCTGCCGCTCAACTTCTTCAACGTGGTGGTGATCCCGCTTGTGATGGGAGCCGGGGTCGACAGTGGTATCCACCTGGTCGCGCAGTCGCGGAGCGCAGCGCCGCGGGAGAACCTGCTCGGCACCACGACCGCCCGGGCGGTGCTGTTCAGCGCGCTCACGACGATCGCGAGCTTCGGCACCCTGGCCTTCTCGTCCCATGTCGGGATCTCAGGCCTCGGCACCGTCCTCACCATCGGGATGTCGCTGGCCGTGGTGGGCAATCTCGTCGTGCTTCCAGCGCTGCTGGCTCGGAGAGACCAGGCCCGGATCGCACCCTAGGAGGTCTGATTGCTCTGCTCGGCGAGAACGTCGCGGAAATTCGGCGCCGGTGCAGGAAGTGGCCGGCGGCCTGGATGGCTCACTTCGGCCCGACCAGCGACCGCGCGACGCGAAACGCGGCCTCCATGTCCGGCATCGCGGCGAGCTCGTCGTTGACCTGCAGGTAGCGGACCACGTTGTCCGCGTCGACGACCAGGACAGCGCGAGCCAAGAAGTGCGGCCCCTCGACCAGCAGACCGTGCGCCCTCCCGAACGCAGCGTCGCGGTAGTCCGAGAGAAAGGTGACGTTCTCGATCGCGGCCTCTCGGGCGAAGCGCAGCTGGGCGAAGGGAGTGTCCACGCTGACTGTGATGAGTTCGACGCTCTCGTCCAGGCCTCCGTTCTTCTCACTGAGGTAGTGCGTCTGCTGCTCGCAGACGGGGGTGTCGAGGGACGGCACCACACTGATGATGCGCACCTTCCCCTTGGTGTCCGCGACGTCGATGAGCGACAGGTCTCCGCGAGCGAGTTTTGCGCTTCTCAGCGCTTCGCCGGGCCGGATTCCCGAGCCGGCCAGGGCCAGCGGCGAGCCCCCCATCGTCACGCTGTTGCCCTCCCCGGCGCTCACGCTCTCCGTGGCGACGGGCAGCTCCTGGTAGGAAAAGCCGGCCCCGCTCTCTGGACCCGAGCACGCCGCAAGCCCCGCGCCGGCGACGAGAGCCAGGATCACCACGAGGTTAACGGAGTGCACCTTTGGCATTCTCCCTCACCGCGCCCAGATGAGCCACCCGCTCGGGGCGCTCTGCCTCCGCCTTCTTCCTGCCGGTGTGCCGCGTGTTCATTCGAGCTCGGCGTACGGGACGTCGATCTCCATCCCGTCCGCGGCGACCCCCGTCTCGGGAAAGACCGCCCGCTCGTCCTTCAGCAGAGCCTCGCCGTCCTTGGACTAGCCCGCCGAGAGGTGGGTCAGGCCC
>JACZXC010000266.1 GCA_022571825.1 Myxococcales bacterium
CGACAACCTGATGCTCGGGCGTCACCAGCACATGACGACCGGGGTGTGGCGGGGGGTAGCCATGGTGAATGGCCGAACCAAGGCTGCCCGCGACGAGGGTGAGAACCGGGCGCGGGTCCAGCACATCCTGGAGCTCCTCGATCTCGATGCGGTGCGGGAACGACCCGTGCGCGAGCTGCCGTACGGAACTCAGAAGCGGGTCGAGCTCGCGCGGGCGCTGGCCATGGAGCCGAAGCTGCTTCTCGTAGACGAGCCGTCTGCCGGAATGAACGCCCAGGAGCGTACGGAGCTGGGCGAGCGGCTCGGCCGGCTGAGGGCCGATCTGGACCTGACGATCCTCTTGATCGAGCACCAGCTGCAGCTGGCGATGGGCCTCGCCGACCGGGTCCTGGTCCTGAACTTCGGGAAGCCGATCGCTCAAGGAACTCCGGACGAAGTGCGTCGCCGGGCTCCGCTGCAGGGCCCGAGCCTCCTCGAGCAGATCCCCGGCGATGCTCTCCGCCCGCTGGACGAAGAAGATCGCCGCTCCGAACTGACCGGCCTTGAGCTGGCGATCGCCCTCGGCCAGCTTGCTCCTGGCCCCGGCAATTTCGGCCTTGCGCCAGGGGGCCTCGAGGGCGGCCCGCTCGACCTGGACGCGACCCGAGGCGATGGCCGAGACGGCATCGGCCTGGCTGCTGTGTCGAAGCGCCGTCTCGGCGCGCTGGAGCTCGGCCCGCAGGCGCTTGGCCTCGTCTGTGGAACTCGGCGTAGGTGGATCCAGCGTTGGCGCGGCGGTGTGGGAGCAGGCGTTCAGGGTGGGGATCGCCAGGGCGAACGCCAGCATCGCCACAGCCGGGCACCGACCTCGCCGGCGCCCACGACGCGGTTGCCCCTCGATTTCACAGCAGAGCCTCACCAGCGCCCCCAGCGGAATGGCCGCACACCGACGCGGTCCGATCTCCCCGTATCGTCCCGCGGAGGGCGCTCTTGAGCCGGGTCCCGGACTGACTCGCAGTCATTGCGACCGGCCTTCCCCCATGTCGTTGGCGTCGACCACGATCGACCTGACTCCGATCCGCGGTTGAATTCGATCTTCGAGCCCGGTTTCGGTACGACCCCCCGAGTCGCCGCCGCGAGTGTCCCCTCTAGATTCCGGCGACGAAATTGCCGTGGAAGCCCAGGGGCACGCGGTGCTCCAGATGCGCCACCGCCAGGGGCTCCTTGTCGATGGCGCGGGCATCGAGAACCACCAGATCACTGCGATGGGTGCGGCCGTCGTACACCACGACCAGCACGAAGCCGTCATCCTCTTCGGCGTCGGGGGTTCGCGGCACGAAAATGGGTTCCCCCGGATACCGGAAAGCGCCGCATTCGTGCACGACGCTCGGCCCGCCTCGGCGGTCGGTCTTCACGATTCGGTTGGTTTCCGGGCCCAGGAACCCGCTCTCGCCCATCAGCGCGTATCCGTAGCGGTTTTCGTGGCCCACCCGCCGGTCGTCGATGCGCGGAAACTCGGCGACGCCGTCGTCGAGCTGAGTCTCTCGGCAATCACCGGTGGAGAGATCGAACTCATACAGGAATGGATTCGCACCGGCACCGGCCCCGGTCACCCGCTCACCGGATCGATAGACCTCGAGCTGCTTCAGCAGGGCGCCACCGTCGAGGTAGCTGCAGGCGTCCATGAAGATCTTGCCGTCGCGCTCGTAGGCGTTTCCCGAGTGGAAGATGAACGCCGGCGTCGGTGCCTCGAACCAGCGGACCTGGCCCCCGGCTCGCCGCGGGCGAATTCCGAACTTGAGACCCTTCTCCGGCTCCCAGCGAAGCCAGTCGCGGAACCCGGCTCCGCGCTCGAGGTCGAAGGTGATCGGGCAGAGCAAGAGGATCACGTAGTTCTCGGTGATCGCCATGTCGTGCATCATCACCGGATAGGGGGTCTCGACGGCCTCGGCGAGGGAGCAGGAGCCGTCGGGCTCGATGGTGTAGAGCTGCACGTAGGGCTCCACGGGCTGGTAGCCGTGGATCAGCATCTGGCCGGTGCGGCCGTCGATCTTGGGGTGCGCGCTGGTGCTCATGCCGAGCATGGGGTCGCGAAAACGGTGGGTCCCCAAGCTGGCCAGGCTGCGCGGATCGAGCTCGAAGGGGAGGTCGGCCTCGACCAACGCGAGGAGCTTTCCGCCGTGATAGACGATGTTCGTGTTCGGTGCGACCCGGGGCGGCGCCTCGGGATCCGGATCGGACACCCGGAAGTTGTAGAAGTCCTGGCGATCGGGGCCGTTTTCTTCCTGGTAGAGGAATGCCTGGTTCCGGGCGAAACGCCCGGTGTAGTGCACACCTCCGTCTTCGATGCGGAGGGCGTGCACCAGCGCGTCTCCGTCGAAAAAGTGGAGCGCGGCGTAGCCCTGTTGGGGGAGACGCCGCTGGGACGGACCGTTCCGGTACAGCGTCCCGCAGAGCTCCCGGGGGATCTCACCGTCGAGTTCGGTGATCTCGTAGGCCGTTTCATCGGGAGCAGGGCGCCAGGCGTCGGCCCAGGCAGTCTCCTCGCGGATCGCTCTCTCGTTCATGACTCCTCCTCCTCGGCGGGCGCCGCCTGGGCCCCGCGGAACAGATTCGACAGCATCGGCTCGACCAGGGTGTCGAGCGAATGTCCCAGCTGAAGCGATCCTGCGAGTTCGAGGGAGACGATACCGTGAAGCCCCGCCCAGAAGATGTGGGCCAGGGTCTCGGTCTCCCCGATGACTGCGCCGGCGTCGATCGCGGCCTCGACGGCGCGGCGCAGCGGCTCCCAGGCGCGAATCCGCTCGCGCGCGAGCTCGTCGTGACCCGCGTCCTCGGGCCGGTTCATCTCGAACATGATCCGGTAGGCGTGGGGCTCGTTGCGTGCGAAGTCGACGTAGGCGTGGCCCAGCGCGAGCAGGCGCGCGCCCGGGTCGAGGCTGGTCGCAGAGGCCGCTTCCTCGGCATCGGCGAAGCGGCGGAACCCCGCGGCGCGGATGGCGGCAAAGATCTCATCCTTGTCCCGGAAGTAGCGGTAGGGCGTCATCGGACTCACCCCGAGCTCCGACGCCAGCCCTCGCAGGGTCACCCCCGCGTAACCCGCCTCCGAGAAGCGACGGGTGGCGACCGCAATCAGCTCGTCGCGGAATCTCCCGATGGCTTGGCTGGAGAGTGCGACGCGCGGCATCTCGAAACAATACGTCGTAAAATATACCTTGTCAAATTAACGTGATTCCCCATTGATTCCAGTCAGTTGAATTCAGCTCTGCCCAATGGAAACCGGAGTCGAGGGTCGGTCGGACTCGAATTGGGACTGGAGAAGTCCGATATTTACAGGACCAAATCAGTCCGATATGCTGGGGCTCGCTCATTGCCGGTCCTGCACCGGCGTGGAGACCGCCATGATCAAGCTAAGCCGTGTCACCGACTACGGGATCGTGCTGCTCGCTCACTTGGCCGAACGCGAAGACGGCACGACCCGAAGCGCACGAGAGGTTGCCCAGGAGACCCGACTTCCCGCCCCGATGGTCAGCAAGATCCTGAAATCCCTCGCACGCGAGGGGTTGCTCCTCTCCCACCGCGGCGCCAAAGGGGGCTACAGCCTGGCCCGAAGTCCCGAGGACATCTCGGTGTCCGAGATGATCGGAGCCCTGGAGGGACCCATCGGACTCACCGAATGCACGGTTCATCCGGGTGCCTGCGCCCAGGAGAGCAGCTGCCACGTGCGTGAGCCCTGGCAGCAGATCAACCGGGTGGTGCAAAACGCCCTGGGAGCGATCACCCTCGCCGATCTCGCGAGGCCGCCGGCACCCGGCTCGAGGGTTCCCCTGAGCAGTCTCGGCGTCGACACCGCAAACCTGACGGAGGCCTAGGTCAGAAATGTCTGAATCCAGCAACGCCACCCTCGAGAATCTGGTCCAGCGGGAATACGAGTACGGGTTCGTCACCGACATCGACACCGATTCGGCTCCCCCGGGTCTCAACGAGGACATCGTCCGCTTGATCTCCGCGAAGAAGGAAGAGCCGGAGTGGCTGCTCGCCTGGCGCCTCAAGGCTCTGCATCGCTTCATGGCGATGCTCGAGGAAGACACGGAGCCCACCTGGGCGAACATCCGCTACCCGAAGATCGACTACCAGAGCATCATCTACTACTCGGCGCCGAAGCAGGCAAAAAATCTAGAGAGCCTCGACCAGGTCGATCCCGAGCTGCTCCGAACCTATGACAGGCTCGGCATCTCGCTCAGCGAGCAGAAGCGGCTCACCGGCGTGGCGGTCGACGCGGTCTTCGACAGCGTTTCCGTCGCCACCACCTTCAAGAAAGAGCTCGAGAGTCACGGCGTCATCTTCGGATCCTTCTCCGATGCCGTCCGAGACCACCCGGATCTGGTGCGCCAGTACCTCGGCTCGGTGGTGCCGTACTCCGACAACTTTTTCGCCACCCTCAATTCGGCGGTTTTCACCGACGGGTCCTTCGCCTTCATCCCCGAGGGTGTGCGCTGCCCAATGGAACTCTCCACCTACTTCCGGATCAACGCGGCGGGGACGGGGCAGTTCGAGCGCACGCTCATCATCGCGGAGAAAGGCGCCTACGTCAGCTACCTCGAGGGGTGCACCGCCCCGATGCGCGACGAGAACCAGCTCCACGCGGCGGTCGTGGAGCTCATCGCCCTCGATGACGCCGAGATCAAGTACTCGACGATCCAGAACTGGTATCCCGGAGACAAGGACGGCAAGGGGGGGATCTTCAACTTCGTCACCAAGCGAGGCGCCTGTCGCGGCCGTCGCTCCAAGATCTCGTGGACCCAGGTCGAGACCGGTGCGGCGATCACGTGGAAGTATCCGAGCTGCATCCTCCAGGGCGACGAATCGGTGGGCGAGTTCTACTCGGTGGCCATGACCAACAACTACCAGCAGGCGGACACCGGCACCAAGATGCTCCACATCGGCAAGAACACCAAGAGCACGATCATCACCAAGG
>JACZXC010000267.1 GCA_022571825.1 Myxococcales bacterium
ACGTCGTCCTGGAGAGAGTAGAACGTCACGGTCTGAATCTGATCCGAGCCGTATAGATTGTCGAAGGCGCTGGCCAATAGCAGGTCCGCTCCAGCGAGGGGAAGTGCCTGGCGCGCCGGCAACTCGATCTTGGCGAGGGGAGGTTCAGGTTGTTCCGACTGAACCTTTTCAGTGTCGGGTTGTGGCGTCGGGGTCAGCGCCGCGAGCTTCAACTCCTGGGGCTCGGGCACTTGCGAGTCTTCGGCGTCTGGCGTTGTTGCTGCGTTCGCTCTCGGTGCGGGCGGGTCCACGACGGCAGGGGGAGGTTCGGCAAGCAGAGGCTCAACAGCGGAAGGTTCAACAACGGTAGGTACTGCGATGCGAGGTGCGAGGATCGGGCCCGCTGCCGGGACGGCGGGAGTGAGGTCGGCTCGCTGGACCACTTTCTTGATGGTGCTCGGAACGGACTGGTTCTCCCGCAGCAGGTAGCTGTTGAGCGAGAAAACAATGAAACCTCCAACGACGACGCCGACCGATGCGACGGCAACAAAGGTCAGTAGCCGGAGCCATTTGAAGGCGTCTCTGTCGGGTTCAACGTCGAGGGTCTGGGTCATCGGGGCTCTCCGAGGCCAATAGGACTCGAGTTGCGGCAAACTTCTCCTAGCTCAGGAGTTGGCTCGCCAGATATCCCACAGCAAGAACGACACCCAGGAGTGTTCCGAGTTCGAACACCTCAAGCAAGGAGCGGCGAGCGAGAGCGGGAATTTTCAGTCCACGGGACTTCGGTCGCGCCATGGGGATCGGCCCCGGTTTCACGCCTTTGGGCAGCGCTACTGGACCACCATCCCGCTTCGCTACAAGAGGAGTCGGCGACACTTGGGTTGGGGCGGAACCCAAGCTCGGAACGAAATCGAGGTCAATGTTCAGATCGTACTCCGCGGTCTTTCGCGGCCCGAGCAACATCCCACCAAGGCTCATTGTCCCGGCGAGTGGCGAGGACGCGGCGCCAGTCGGTTCCGATGCTGGCGGCGACGAATGTGAGCGAGCCTCCCACCAAGCGCCCCTGGGCCCGTTCGCCACCGCGCCCGACGCCCCGCAGCGAGAAGGGCGTCTCCATCGCTCCGGTCAGTTGGGCCACCAGCGCGGCCAGAGCCGCGGGATCCACGTCGGCGCCCCGATCCAACATCGGCCCGTGCACGCCCATCAGCCCCGCCCGTCGCTGCTGCCAGAGCAGCAGGGCGGTGATGTCGCTGTAACCGACCAGTGGCTTCGCCGCAGAACGAACGGCGTCGGCATCGAGCAGGGGAAGGATCCGGTCGCAGCCATAGCCGCCCCGCGCGCAGAGGATCCCGTCGACTTCGGGATCGGTGACGAGCTGCATGAATTCCTTCGCGCGTCTCGTGTCGTCGCCGGCCAGATAACCCTGCCGGCTCAGCAGGTCGTCGCGCCGCAGGGTGCGGAAGCCCGCGCCGCGCAGCAGGGCTTCGCCCGCCTCGAGCCGCTCGCGATCCACCGGCCCGCCGGGTGCGGCAATGCCCAGGGTCGCACCGCGCCCAAGTGCGCGCGCTTTCTTCAGTCGAGGCAAGAAATTCTTCGGCGAGGCGTCACCAGGAGAAGTCGCCCTCGGACTCGGACGAGTCCCGGGTGCCAAACTCCCCGACGGGCGAGGGCGAGTGGGCCGGCTCCGCCTCGTCGGCCAGGTTCCGGAAGACGGCGTAGCGGTGCTCGAAGGCCAGATGGATGGTCCCGGTCGGTCCGTTGCGCTGCTTCTGTACGTCGAGCTCGGCGAGCCCGCGGTTCTCTTCGGTCTTCTGATAGACCTCGTCTCGGTAGATGAATCCAATCACATCGGCGTCCTGCTCGATGGCTCCGGATTCCCGCAAGTCGCCCATGTTGGGCCGTCGCTTGTCGGGGTCCCGCTGCTCGGGTCCGCGGTTGAGCTGCGAGAGCGCGATGACCGGAATGTCGAGCTCCTTGGCCAGCGCCTTCAGGCCGTGGCTGATCTCCGCGATCTCCAAATCCTTGCGGTGGGTCGGTCGGTTGCCGTGGGCGAGTTGCAGATAGTCGACGATCACCAGATCGAGGCCGTGCTCGGAGTCCAGACGGCGGCACTTCGCCTTGATCTCCAGGATCGTGATCATGCCGCTGTCGTCGATCCAGATGTCGGCGTTGGCCAGCGTCCCCCCGGCGGCCACCAGTCGCGTGTGATCGCTGACCGATCCGAAGCCGCGGCGAAAGCTCGAGAAGTCCACGCTAGCCTCGGAGGCGAGGAGCCGGAGGGCGAGGGCGCGCCGGGTCATCTCGAGGGAGAAGATCGCCACCTTCTTGCCGTGGTCCACCGCCGCGTTGCGGGCGATGTTGAGGGCCATGGCCGTTTTACCCATGCTCGGCCGGGACGCGATGACGACGAGTTCCCCGGGCTGGAGGCCTCCAGTCATCTCGTCGAATTTCTTGAAGCCGGTGGCCACGCCGGTGATCTCGCCGCCGCGCTCCATCAGCGTTTCGACGTAGTTGAGCGCCGAGTCCATCTCGTCGTGGAGGGTGCTGAAGGTGACCCGGCTCTTCGCCTTGCTGATCTCGAATATTTTTGACTCGGCGAAGTCGAGTAGCTCCTCCGCGCGCTCGGTCTGCTCGAAGCCCGCCTCGGCGATCTCGGTGGCCACGGCGATCAGACTGCGCTTGATCGACTTGTCGCGGATGATCTTCGCGTGCTGGAGCACGTTCGCCGCCGTTGCCTCGTAGTCCGCGATCTCGGCCAGGAAGACCGGGCCCCCGATGGCGTCGAGGAGCTTCCGCGTCTGCAGGTAATCCGACAGCGTGTGCAGGTCGACCGGCTCGTTTTCCTCGCAAAGCACGAGCATTGCGCGGAACAGCTGTTGGTGGGCCGGGTGGTAGAAGTCCTCGGCGCGGATCTCGATCAAGATGCTGTGGATCGCGTCGTTGTCGAGGATCAGAGCCGAGAGGACCGCCTTCTCGACTTCGAGGTCATGAGGCGGAACCCGACCCACGGGCTGCATGACTGCCTCGGTCTGTCGGGAACTTGTCGGCGCCACAGCTCACCCCCGGTGGCGAGAAGCGGGAGCGATTCTACATCACCTGGTCATTCTTCGGGCCGCACCGTGACCGATACCTGGGCGGTCACACTCGGGTGCAGGCGAATCGACACATGGTGTTCTCCGGCCTCTTTGATGGGATCGTCGAGGGCGATCTTCCGGCGATCGATCTCGAATCCCTTCTCCGCCAGCAGCTGCACGAGCTGGGCCGAGGTCACGGACCCGAAGAGCTTGCCTTCCTCGCCGACCCGCGCGATGACTGTGAGCGGCGTGGATTGGATCCGGTCGCGCAGACGCTCGCACTCCTGGATCTCCTTGGTCACGTTCTCCTTCACCACGCGCCGATGGTGATCGATCTCTCGGACGCGCCCTTCCGTGGCGCGGATGGCCTTCCGCTGGGGAAGCAGATAGTTCCGCGCGAAGCCCACCTTCACCTCGACCTGGTCTCCGGCCTCTCCCAGGCTCGGAA
The DNA here is from genome assembly GCA_022571825.1 of Myxococcales bacterium. Classification (GTDB taxonomy): domain Bacteria; phylum Myxococcota_A; class UBA9160; order UBA9160; family SMWR01; genus JACZXC01. The sequence goes on from JACZXC010000267.1 coordinate 3,502, forward strand.
TCGACTCGCGCAGGATCAGCTTCACGTGACGCATGCGGCCGCTACAACCCCTGCCCCGCAAAAGGCAGGATCGCGAGGTGACGCGCGCGCTTGATGGCGATGGCCAGGGGACGCTGGTGCCGCGCACAATTCCCGGAAATCCGACGCGGAATGATCTTTCCCGTCTCCGTGACGAACAACCGCAGCGATTTGGCGTCCTTGTATTCGAGGCGGAGGGTCGAGTCGGCGCAGAAGCGGCACACCTTGCGCCGCACGAAGCCGCGTTTTCTCTGCCGACGCGCCTTCTTGCGCGCCCGGGCGCGGAGCCGGGACTTGACGCTGCCGTCGCCGGGACGGGCTTCGCGGTCGTGCCGACCCTCGCGGTATTCGCGGTGCTCTCGCGGTCCGCCGGGCGTTTCGGTCGGGGCGCTCATCCATCCGTCCTCGCGTCTTCTTGGGGAGTTTCAGCCTCGTCGATCTTCTCGCCCGACTCTTCGCCCGCGTCCGCTTCGCCGTCCGTCTGCGCTGCCGCGGCTTCCGTGGCCACCCGCTTGGCTTCCTCGGCCACCCGCTTGGCTTCCTCGGCCGCCCGCTTGGCTTCCTCGGCCGCCCGCTGGGCTTCCTCGGCCGCGCGTGCGACTTCTTCCTCCGCCTCGCGCGCGGCCCGCTCGGCCGCCTTCTCGGCCCGGACGCGCTCGAGCTCCGCGGCCTCCTTCTTTCGCGCCTCGATGTCGACCACGTGGTCGCTGACCTGGACCGTGAGGAAGCGCAACACCGAATCCTCGAGGCGCAGCGTCCGCTCGAGCTCAGGAATCACCGCGCCGGTGTCCAGATACATGAGCGTCAGATAGCGGCCCTTCAGGAAATGCTGGATCTCGTAGGCCAGCCGGCGCCGGCCCATATCGTCGTAGAGCAGGCGCGTGGCATCACGCTTCGCGAGCACAGCATCGAGCCGATCACAGAGCGCCTTCACCCCCTCGTCGGAGATCTCGGGCTGGACGATGAAAGTGGTTTCGTATTCCCGCACATATCCTCCTCCCGGACAGGCGCGCGAGACGCCCGGGCCCCGAAACTCCGCGCGGCCGATGGGCTCGGACCACGTCCTCCAGGGGCCGAGGAAAGCAGTGTTGCGGTGAAGACCAATACCATAGGGCGGGGTCTAGGGCACCGCCGGCGCCAGGGAGAGCAGCACCTCGTGCACGCGGGGATCTTCGGTGAGCTCCGGGTGGAAGGTCGTGGCAAGTGCGACCCCCTGCTGGACGAATACGGGCCAGCCGTCGACCCGGGCTCGGACCGCAACATCGGGGCCCGGACGCCGAAGGCGGGGGGCGCGGATGAAGACCCCGCGCAGGCCTTCGAGCTCGCCCTCGACGGAAGTGGAAAACGAGTCGACCTGGCTGCCATAGGCGTTCCGGACCGCCACCACGTCGATCAATCCCAAGCTGCGAACCGGGTGATTCCCCACTTCACGAGCCAGCAGCAC
>JACZXC010000013.1 GCA_022571825.1 Myxococcales bacterium
CTGCTCGATCGGCTGAAAAAGCGGGGCGCGAGCAGCGAGACGTACGGTCTGCTCGGCCGGGTGTACAAGGATCGGGGGGAAGCGGCGGCCGGGGCAGGCGAGGCGCTGCTTGCGAGGGGGTTGCTGGATAGAGCGATCGAGGCGTATCTCGCCGGGTTCGAGACTGATTGGCGCGATGCTTATCCCGGCGTCAACACCGTGACGCTGATGGAGCTTCGGGACCCGCCCGACCCCAGACGCGCGGCATTGCTGCCGGTGGTCCGCTACGCGGTCGACCCGAAGATCGCGACGGAGCGGTTCGAGCAGGTAATCGACGTCCTCGGCGGTGATCTCGGGCCAATCCGCGTGCCCCGGCTTGGTGGTCGTGTCTGTCGTTCCGATGTAGGTGACGTCACCGCGGCGAATCACGAAGATCGTGCGCCGATGGCCCGCTCTCAGGATCACCATGTTGCGAATCGGAAGTCGCTCGGCCCGCACGACGATGTGGACGCCCTTCGAGAGGTGAAGGAGTGGCGGCGCCGCTTGGTCCTCGAGGCGGCGGATGGCATCCACCCAGGGCCCGGCTGCGTTGATCACACAGCGACCCCGCACGTGAAAGCGTCGGTCCGTAAAGCGGCAGGCCGCCTCCACGCCCTCGGCCCGGCCCCGATCGAGAACGATCGACTCCACCCGGGCGTGGTTGAGAACGACGGCACCCAGGTCAACCGCCGAGCGCAGGTTGGCCAGCACCAGATGTGCGTCGTCCGTCAGGTATTCGCGATACGCGCAGGCGCGCCTGTAAATCCCGCGATCGAGCAACGGTTCTTCGCGTTCGAGATCTGCCTCGTCCCAGTTGCGGTGGAGATCCGCGCGCTCCACGGCGCCGAGTTTCTCGTAGGTGGTCACACCGGCGCGGATTCGCAGCAGTCCCGCGTAGGAACGGGCCGGAACCACCATCCAGCGCGGTGTCGCCAAATGCGGAGCGAGCCGGAAGATCTGCTTTCGCTCGAGGGCCGTGGTTCGCACCAAGGCGATATCGCCCATGGCGAGATAGCGCAGGCCTCCGTGAATCAGCTTCGAGGAACGACTGGAAGTTCCCGACGCGAAGTCTTTCGCCTCGACCAGCGCGACCGAGAGCCCGCGCAGGGAGGCCTCTCGGGCGACTCCTGCCCCGGCGATGCCGCCGCCGATGATCACGCAGTCGAATTGCTCTCTTTCGAGGCGATCGATGGTTTCGGACCGAGCCGCGGCGGGTATCGCGCCGGCCGTCATCGGGTCCCTCGATCACAAGCTCGGGTCGACAATGGGCTAGGCGGCGAGTTCGCGGAGATCGACGACCGCACCGTTGGGGAGATCCCGATCGAGAAGCGACCAGATCTCGCGGGCCACCTTCTCGGGATCGAGCAGTTCCCCCCGCTCGTACATCTTCTTGAAGAGATCCAATTGCGGGAAGTGGTCGGCGGGTGTGTTGCGGATCTCCGTCTGCATGGCCGTCGCCACCACTCCCGGGCGGACGGCGAGAATCCGACAGTGGTTGCCTCGAAGCGCCTGCTCCGCGCCCGCCGTACGCACCCATTGGTCCACCGCCGCCTTGCCGGCACCGTAGGACGTCCAACCTTCGTACACGTTGCCCGCGGCCCCCGAGCTGATCAGGATCAGGTGGCATTTCGCCCGGGTCCGCTGGGTGGCCTCGAGGAAGGCGTCGCCCAGGACCTGGGGAGCTGCGCTGTTGAGCAGCACGTTGCGCTTGTAGGCCTGGCCTCCCACTTCGCCGGCGAAGCCGATGGGAGCGAGGGTTCCGGCACAGTGGACGAAGACGATGCGCTCGCCGGCGTAATCGTTCAGCTGTTGCACCAGGAAGTCGCCGAGGATGTCCCAGGATTCCGGATTGGACAGGTCTGCCGCGATGTGATCGAAATCGTCGGTCCCCCGGCGACTGATGTCGTAGATCTGGGCATCCTCGAACGGAACCGTGCGAGCCATGGCGAGGCCGATTCCGCTGGATCCGCCGGTGATGAAGACCAGATTCTGGTTCACGACCGGACTCTAGCATGGGGGGTGCGCGCTTCCGGTGCTAGCGGGGCGAGGAGGGCGACTCGAGAGTCGGCCGACGCGCAGCGGTCTCAGCGACAGCGTTCGGCGTGCAGGCGAATCCCTATTCGGCACGTCCCAGATCGACCCGGCGAAGCGAGTCGATCCATGATCGCCGGCGCTACCATGGACACTCGCAGCTTTCGGGCTTGATCCCGCAGGTGGAACAGAATGGGTGAGCGAGATCTCGCAGCGGACCTGGCGCGGTTTCTGGAGGCGAGGCTCGGTGACGCGAGTCGCGTGCGGGTGCAGAACCTGGAGCGAAACACCGAGGGCTTCTCCCAGGAGACTTTTTCCTTCAACGCCGAGATTCGGCGCGGTCGGTTTCGCGAGGTTCGCGACTACGTAGTCAAACGGGAGCCGAAAGCCGGCCTGCTCGAGCCCTACGATCTGGAGCCTGAGTTTCGGGTGCTTCACGCCTTGTCCGACGACCCCTTGCCCTCGCCCCCGACCCCCTGGTTCGAAGACGACCCGGCGGTGCTGGAGCGCCCGTTCTATGTGATGGAGAAACTGCCCGGCGAAGTGCCCATCCCGGCTGGGGGGCCCGATGGAACCGGCCCCTTCAGCCAGGGAGAGCGGCAATCCCTGGGACCTCAGGTCGCCCGATCGCTGGCGCAGCTGCACGCCATCGACTGGCGCAAGCTCGGGCTCGAGTTCCTGGGGGTGCCGGCATCCGGCCGCGGCGCCGCGCAACGCGAGCTCGCCCGCTGGGAGAGTCGAATCGAACGGGTCGAGCTTCCGGTTCCTCCGATCCTCGCGGAAGCGCTGCTGTGGCTGCGGCACCACGTGCCGTCGACGGACGAGATCACCCTGGTCCAGGGCGACTACCGTCTCGGCAACCTCCTGGTCGATTGCCAGGGAGATCGCGCCGACCTGCTCGGGATCCTGGACTGGGAGATGGTCCACCTCGGAGATCCGCTGGAAGACCTGGCTTGGTGCAGCTCCGAGCTCTGGCGCGGCGGCACGCCTTGGGCCGGCGCGATGCTGCCCCCCGAAGAGTTCGCAGCGGTCTACGCGGCGGCCTCAGGCCGCACCGTCGACGCGGAACGCATGACTTTCTATGGGCTCCTCACCGTGGTCAAGATGATCGCGATCATGCGGACGGGTCTGCGCGCCTTTGGCGAGGGTCGAACCCGCGATCTGCGGATGGCGATCTTCGATCACCAGCTTCCCTTCCTCTACGCCCTCTTGGCGGTGGTCCGGGGCTGGCTCGGCAACCCGTGACGTGTTGATTCCCCCCGAAAAGCTCGTGGACGGCTGTCTGGAGACGCTGCGCGAGGAGGTGCTTCCGTACCTGGAGAAGCGTTCGGCGCGGGGGCAGCTCTACGCGGTTCTGGATGTGCTCCAGAACCTACGAGACCGCATCGAAGAAAAGACGGCACCGCTCGAGAACGAGGCAGACTCTGCTCGGATGGCCCTCGAGCAGATCGCGGCGGTGTTGCGGGACGGGGGGGACGCCGTCGCGGCCGACGCCGTCGCGGCCGAGGTGGCTTCCGCAGCCGGCGAGTCGAGCGCAGACCGGGCGGCGGCGCTGGGCCGGACCCTGGTCTCGGCGATCGAATCCCTCTACGCCCTTCCGAGCGGGATGCCCGAGGCGGCGCAGCGCGCCCTCGCCGCCCATCTCGGTCCGCAGGCGATTCGCGACGTCGCTCCTCTCAAACCCTCACTCCTCAACGAGATCTCGAAAGGCTGACCCATGCTGTCACGATACGATGACTACCCGATCCACCAGACCCCCGAGCCTCTGGCGCATCCGTCGACCAGCGACCGCAACTTCTACGATCGCACCTGGATGGCGGGGTTCTCGCGCGACGCCGACCTCTTCTTCAGCGTGGCGCTGGGGGTCTATCCCAATCGACGGGTCATGGACGCCTCGTTCAGTGTCGTGCGAGACGGGATCCAGACCTCATTGCATGCCTCGCGTCTGATACCGATCGACCGCGCCGAGACCCGCGTGGGTCCCCTGTCCGTCGAGGTGCTCGAACCGATGCGCAGCCTGCGGGTTCGGGTCGAACCGAACTCCACGGGACTCGACGGCGAGCTCGAGTTTCGCGCGCGCACGGTGCCGATCGAGGAGCCCCGGGTGATCCGCAGCCAGGAGGGCCGCATCTTCATGGACTCGACCCGATTCACCCAGTTCGGAGGCTGGTCCGGCCATCTTCGCATTCACGGTCAGACGGTGACCGTCGACGCTGCGCGTGTACTCGGAACCCGCGATCGGTCCTGGGGAATCCGTCCCGTCGGAGAACGCGAGGCGGGCGCTCCGGGTCCCCCGCCTCAGTTCTTCTGGTTGTGGGCGCCGATTCATTTCGACGACCTGTGCACGCACGTCGGGCTCAACGAGGACGAGAACGGTCGCGTCTGGCACATGGGCGGCGCGATCGCCCGCACCCACGCGTCTCCCGAGACGATCTCGGACGCCGAGCCCGTCGAGCCCGTCGAGCGGATGGCGTCGGTCGAACACCGGATCCAGTGGGAGAAGGGAACGCGGCGCGCCGCTTCCGCCGAGATCGAGCTGATACCCCACCAAGGGGAGCCGCGGGTGATTTCGCTCGAGCCTTTGCTGCGCTTTCAGATGCTCGGACTCGGCTACTTGCATCCGGAGTGGGGCCACGGTCTGTGGAAAGGGGAGGAGGCGCTGGGCGGTGAGGAGTGGAAGCTCGATGCCCTGGACCCGCTCGACCCTCGACACATCCACGTGCAGCAGCTGTGCCGCGCCCGGATGGGCGATCGCGAGGGAATCGGCTTGCTGGAGCAGCTCGTGATCGGTCCCCACCACCCCACCGGGCTCCGATCTCTCTTCGACGGCGCCTAGCTTGGCGGGTCCCGGTCCGGGCAGAGCCCGGCCCACCCGCCTGCTTCACCTCCCGCGGCCTTTGACCTTGGGCGCTGCCCAGCCACCGGGCGTGCGCGAAACGTCGGACAGGAAAGACTCGTTCGCTCTGCGCCGCGGTGTTTCCTCAGGAGGCGGCGGACATTTTGCGCACCATGAACTGGAGGTGGTGGCGGCCTCCCGTTGGGGTGCGCATCCCGGGAGCACGCTGTGGCTCGCCAAGACACGCAAAGCCCATACGCTTGAAGAAGGCAATCGCGCGCTGGTTCTCGAGCAGAGTGCCCAGGTGGCACCCGGGTGATCCGACCTCGGTAAGACGCTTGAACCACGCCTCCATGAGCGAGGCGCCAGCACCGCATCCGCGGGCCTCGGGGAGGAGATTGATGTGTAGGTGTGATGGCCAGCGCGGGTCTTCCAGCTCTCCGCTCGGCAACCCTCGCTGGGAAATGGTATCGGGCACCCCGCGCCATAGGAATCCCGCGGTACCGGGTCGGACGAACGGCGCGTATCGAACAGCCGCTCGGGTGACAGCCTGCGCCGGGTTGGGGGCTGCGCGGCTGTCGACGCAGCCGGTGAGAAACCCGACGATGTGGCGATCGCGGACGGCGACGAACCGGGATTCTGGCTCCTGATCCGTGTAGTACGCCGTCCAGATTTGATGCCATGCGAGACCTCGAGTAGGAGCTGGAGGAGTGAGCCGCGATCTCGAGAGGAACTGACTGGCTAGCTCATCGTGGTCGGGCCGCCCGACGGGGGAATAGGGTCGTCAAACCCGCATCGCATTTCTGTTTCCGTCAAGGCGAGAAGGAATGCCAAAGAATTGACGAATGATTCTACCACGGATCCATTGCGGCGCGGCGTAGCTCGCGGTGATTCGCAGCCACGGGGCCTGCTATCGTGACGCGGATGAAAAAATCGGAGACGCCGCTGCTCGATCAAATGCGCCAGCTGACCGGTGCCCCGGTGGGGGAGCCGAACACCGCGCGAGATCCGGTGAACCAGGCGATGATCCGCCACTGGTGCGATGCCGTCGACGACCGGAATCCCGTGTACACGGATCCCGAGTTCGCCGAGAAATCCGTCCACGGCGGCATCGTGGCGCCTCCGACGATGCTTCAGGCCTGGACCATGCCGGGGCTGATGTCCCGGGAGGAGCGCGAGGCCCGGGCGCCCCGGGGGCCGAGTGTGCTCCGCCTCCTCGACGAGGCCGGCTTTACCTCGGTCGTGGCGACCAACTGTACCCAGGCGTACAAGCGCTACCTTCGACCCGGAGACCTTCTCACGGTCAGTCACTCGATCGAGGCCGTGTCCGACGAGAAGAAGACGGCGCTGGGTGTGGGTCACTTCGTCACCCAGCTCACGTGCTATCGCGATCAGAACGGCGAGGAAGTGGCAACGATGCGCTTCCGCCTCCTCAAGTTCCGTCCGACCGAGCGATCGGCCGGGGCCGAGAGGCGGGGGGCACCGAAGCGCTCGCGGCCCGTGCCGTCGATCAACCACGACAATCGTTTCTTCTGGGACGGGGTCCAAGCGGGGAGGCTCCTGATCCAGCGCTGCTTCTGCGGAAAGCTCCGCCATCCGCCCGGTCCCATGTGTCCAGTCTGTCGTTCGCTGGAGTGGGAGGCGGCGGAGGCCTGCGGCCGGGGCACGGTGTACAGCTATGTCGTCGCCCACCATCCGCCGATTCCCCCGTTTGAGTACCCGAACCTGATCGTTCTGGTGGAGCTCGAGGAGGGAGTCCGTATCGTCTCGAATCTCGTCGACATCGAGCCCGAAGAGGTCGAGATCGGGATGGCCGTCCGAGCTCGCTTCGACGAGGTCGAGCCGGACCGAATCCTGTTGCAGTTCGAGCGAGCGAAGGGTTAGGAGCCCACCGTGCGAGAGCCCACCCGGACGACCACCCTGCGATACCACCAGGTCGCCATCGGAGACGAGCTTTCCGACCTCACGCTTCCCATCACCGCCACGGTCATCGTTTCCGGGGCGATCGCTTCCCGCGACTACCAGGATGTGCACCATGACCGCGACCTCGCCGTCGAGCGCGGCTCGGAAGACATCTTCATGAACATCCTCACCAGCAACGGTTACGTCGGTCGCTTCGTGACGGACTGGGCGGGCCCGGAGGCGTTGATCCAGCGCGTCGACATCCGTCTGGGTGCGCCAAACTACCCGGGTGACACGATGGTGATGACGGGTCGCGTGAAGGAGAAGAGCGACGGAATCATCACCGTCGAACTCGTCGGCAAGAACGGACTCGGAAACCATGTGACCGGAACCGTCGACCTGCGCCTTCCCCAATGAGCGTGGATTTCAAGGTCGTGAGTCACTTCGCGAGCGACCTGAGAGACCGGGCGGCGATTGCGGGAATCGGCGCGACCGAGTTCTCGAAGGATTCGGGGCGAAGCGAGATGCGCCTGGCCGTGGAGGCGGTTACGGCTGCCCTGGAAGACGCGGGCCTCGAGCCCGCCGATGTCGACGGCTACAGCGTCTTCAGCATGGACAACAACCCGGCCATCGAGGTCAATCGCCAGATCGGCGGCGGCGATCTTCGATTCTTCGGCCGCGTGCACTACGGTGGTGGAGCCGCGTGCGCCACGGTGCTGCAGGCGGCGATGGCGGTCGCCACGGGGGTCGCCAACACCGTCGTCTGCTACCGCGCCATGAACGAGCGTTCGATGCAGCGTTTCGGGGCCGGCGTGCAGGACCGGCGGCCGATGCCCACCGCCGAGAGCGCGCACTTCGGATGGTACGCGCCCTACGGCCTGCTCACCCCCGCGTCGTGGGTCGCCATGTCCGCTCGGCGCTACATGCACGAGTATGGCGCCACCAGCGAGGACTTCGGACGCGTATCGGTGGCCGACCGCAAGCACGCCGCCACGAACCCCGCGGCCTGGTTCTACCAGCAGCCCATCAGCCTCGAAGACCACCAGCGGTCGCGATGGATCATCGATCCGCTCCGCCTCCTCGACTGCTGTCAAGAGAGCGACGGAGCGGTGGCCGTGGTGGTGACCAGCGCCGAGCGCGCCCGCGACCTTCGCCAGCCGCCGGCGATGATCCGCGCCGCCGCCCAGGGCGCGAGCCACGAGCAGCAGATGATGACCGGCTTCTACGCCGATCGGATCACGGGACTACCCGAGATGGGACTCGTGGCCCAACAGCTCTACGCGACCGCCGGTCTCACCCCCGACGACATCCAGACCGCGATCATCTACGACCACTTCACTCCCTTCGTCCTGATCCAGCTCGAGGAGTTCGGCTTCTGCAAGAAGGGCGAGGCGAAGGACTTCATCCGCGACGGGAACATCGAGCTCGGGGGACGGCTGCCCATCAACACCCACGGCGGACAGCTCGGTGAGGCCTACATCCACGGCATGAATGGAATCAACGAAGCCGTTCGCCAGGTCCGCGGCACCGCGGTGAACCCGGTGAAGGACGTCGAGCACGTGGTGGTCACGGCGGGCACCGGCGTTCCCACCAGCGGCTTGATTCTCGGCCGGGACTGACGCGGGCATCGCCGTCGCGGCAGTCACGACCGCGCCCGCGGCGCCAGGTGCTCGGGCCGCAGCCCCGAGGCTTCGAGGTCCGACGGAAGCACCGCGTCGACGATCAGGGAGGCGGCTGCGCGGGCGGCTCCGGACGACGTCATGATTCCGAAGCCACCTTGGCCGGCGAGCCAGAAGAAGCCCGCGCGCTCCGGGTCCATTCCGATCACGGGCCCTCGGTCGGGAACGAAGCTCCGCAATCCCGCCCAGTGACGGCGGATGGGGCGAATCTCCAGGGTCGTGGCGCGCTGGATGCGTTGGGCGGCGAGGGCCACGCCGAGGTCGTCGGGCGTCGGATCGCAGGGGGGGCTCGGTATCTCGTCGCACGGTGACGCCAGCAACTGGACTCCCTCGGGCTTCAGATAGAAGTCCTCGTCGGCGTCGATCAGACACGGCCAGCGCCGAATGTCGCAATCGGGGGGCGGATCGAAGGTGATCACCGTTCGCCGCAGCGGTTGCAGCCCGATGGGCCGGGCTCCGGCGAGTCCGCCGACGACCTCTGCCCAGGCCCCCGCCGCATTCACCACCACTCCGGCGTGGGTGCGATCGCCTCTGCACGCGATCTCCCATGCCTCACCGATGCGTTCGAGGCCGGTGACTTCGGCCCGGGTGACGATTTCGCCGCCCCGGGCGCGAAACCCGCGCAGGAAACCATCCAGGAGTCCGGCCACGTCGATGCTGCGCGCATTGGGCTCCACGACGCCGGATACCGCGTAGTCCTCGCGCACCACGGGACACATCGCACGCGCCTCGTCGGCATCCACCTCGTGAAGCTCCGCCCCGGTCTCCACGGCGAGCTTGGTCTTCTCGGCCAGGCGCTGTCGTTGATCGGATCGCGCGATCCACAGCATCGGTCGCGGTTCGACGATGGGGCGGGAAGCGAAACCCGGCGGCGGCTCTTCGAAGAAGAGTCGGCTCGCCCGGGTGAGCCGCTGGACGGTCCGGTTCCCATAGCTCTCGACCAGGAACGCCGCTGACCGCCCGGTGGTGTGCTGACCGGGAAGTCGCTCGCGTTCCAGCAAGATCGTGCTTCCCCGCGCCTGCAGCTCGTAGGCGACCGACGCTCCGGCGATTCCGCCTCCGATGACCGCGAAGTCGTGGGTCCGCACGTCAGCGAAGGTGGAGCGCGCAGCGGGCGCCGCTCGTGAGACGCAGGTTGTCGCAACTCCGCTCCGCGCAGGGTGCGAGCCGAACGAAATCGCCTTTCTCGATCCGATCGAGGAAGAGAAGCGGATCGACGGCGAAGGCATGGGGAGCGTCCACGGCGTCGGCGATGAGCAGGCCGTCCAACGGATGATCGGGCTCCAGCTCGCCGGCGGGAACTCCAGCACCGGGGGAGCGTCCCAGGGGGTGGAACGTGTAGTGGCTGTAGGTCTCGTAATACGTCTGGTAGTACCAGGTTCCGTTCGCGGCGGCGTACTCGAGGTAGACACGTCGGTTCTCGAGGAAGTCGCGGGTCATTACCGATCGGTAATGATCGCTCAGGGCCGGGTAGGCGTCCGGATTGTGTTTCTCGACGACGAGCCCGGGAGCCACCAACCAGCGAGCGGCCAGGCAGGGCGGACAGTGGGGAGCCGTGACACCGTCCCAGGGAAGCCGGCAGGCGCTACAAATCACGACGCTCATTCGGCTCGTCTCGGCGGATCGTCTCCAGCCAACCCCGCGAGGACCTCATCCCGGATCGACCCCTCGGCCACCTTTCCTACCGGCCCGGTGAGCGACATCTCGAAGCCCGGACCGATCTCGAGGTGCAGGCTCCCGCCGGGCATGCGGGCGGTCACCGAGGCTTCGCACAGGCCCAGCCGTCGGGCTACGGCGGCGGCGGCGCAGCAGCTGGTACCCGACGCCAGGGTGTAACCCGCGCCGCGTTCCCAGATCTGTAGTTCCAGGTTCTCGCGGTCGATGACGCGGACGAACTGGACGTTGCTGCGGTTGGGAAAGCGTGGGTCGCACTCGATTCGCGGACCCAACCGGCGCGCTTCGGCTTCGGAAACCGAATCGCCGATCAGCACGCAGTGCGGGTTGCCCACCGTCGCCGCCGAGAACTCGAGCACCTGTCCATCGACCTCCAGCTTCTCCCGCAGCACTTCCCGCGGCGGGCCCGCGACCGGAATCTCGCGACTGTCGAAGCTCACGCGGCCCATCGCCACCTCGACCGCGCCCCCCGCCTCCAGAACCCGACAGGTGACGACACCGCCGGGAGTCGACACCTCGAAGGGCGCCTCCGCGACGGCGCCCAGGTCCCAGAGGTAGCGAGCGAAGATGCGCAGTCCGTTTCCACTCTTCTCCGCCTCGCTTCCGTCAGGGTTGAGGATACGGAGCGCAAACCGATCCGACGCGTCGTTCCTCGTTCGCACCAGCAGGCCATCGGCGCCGATCCCGAAATGGCGATCCAGTAGCCGGCGAATCGCCGTCGGATCCAGAAGCCCGGACCACTCCGATTCCTCCACGACCAGGTAGTCGTTGCCCAGAGCCTGGTACTTGGCCCACGGGCGCATATTTCTAGGGTGCGACGATGAGCTTGCCGTAGGTCTTGCGGGAGCCCAGGGCCTGCAGTGCGGCCGCCACATCGTCGAGGGAGTAGTTCTTGAAGATCACCGGCTTGATCTGGCCCGCGCCGTAGAGTTTGAATAGCGCCTCGAAGATCTGATCGACGCGATCCGGGTCGCGGGTCGCATGGGCTCCCCAGTGCAGACCCGTGACCGCGATGTTCTTGAGCAGGATCCGATTGGCTTTGACCTCGGGGATGCGGCCGCTCGCGAATCCGATCACCAGCAGGCGACCGTTCCACGCGATGCACTTGAGGGAGCGGTCGAACACGTCGCCGCCGACGGAGTCGTAGATCACGTCGGCGCCCCTTCCGTCGGTGAGCTCCTTGACGCGCTCGACGAAGTCCTCTTTTCGGTAGTCGATGGTCTCGTCGGCCCCGTTGCGTCGGGCGACCTCGAGCTTGTCGGCCCCGCCTGCGGTGGCGATGACCCGGGCGCCGAGGGCCTTCCCGATCTGTACCGCGGCGATTTCGACGCCGCCGGCCGCCGCGTGAACCAGGAGATTCTCCCCGGGCTGGAGATCCGCCCGGAAGACCAGACCGGCGTAGGACGTCGGATAGATGATGGGGAAGGACGCGCCCTCCTCGAAGGCCATGGACTCCGGCATTCGATAGGCGCCTCGGGCCGGAACCACCGCCGCCTCGGCGAATCCACCCAGGCCTGCGGAGGCGAAGACGCGATCGCCCACAGCGAAGCCGTCCACACCGTCGCCCACCTCGCGCACGATGCCGGCCACCTCGGCACCGGGCACGAAGGGAAAGGCGGGCTTTACCTGGTATTTCCCTTGGATCATCAGGATGTCGAAGAAGTTGCAACCGGCGGCGCGTACCTCGAGCTTCAGCGTCTGAGGGCCGACCTCCGGCTCGGGAATCTCCTTCACCCGGAGTTCGTCCGGGCCCATCCAGCGATCGACGACCACGGCGCGCATGGATTCTCCCCGGTTGAAGGCCCGGGGGTGATTCTACATCGTCCCAGCAATCGGTAGAATGGCCCCGTGTCCCTGGACGCCCTGAAGGACGATGTCTGTCGGTCGGTGGACCGCATGCGCGACCAGCTGCTTCGGATCTCCCGGTCGATTCATGGGAACCCCGAGCTCGCCTTCCAGGAGCACGAGGCCTCGGCCCTGCTGGTGGACGCGCTTCGCCAGGCCGGTCTCGAGGTGACACACGGCGCCCACGGACTGGAGACCGCATTTTCCGCGGAGTTCGGCCCCATCCGCCAACAGGGCCGACAGGGCCGACAGGGCCGACAGGGAAGCCCCTGCGTCGCGATTCTGGCCGAATACGATGCCCTGCCCGAGATCGGACACGCGTGCGGCCACAATCTGATCGCCATCGCGGGGGTCGGCGCGGCCCTGGCCCTGGCGGCGTTGGCGGACCGTCTCCCCGGACGCGTGCGGGTGCTGGGAACTCCCGCCGAGGAACACGGCTGTGGCAAGGAGCTGATGCGGCGAGCGGGAGCTCTCGATGGAGTGGACGCGGCCCTCATGATGCACCCGGGAAGCGTCAACCTCGTGAGCATGCCCTGCATCGCCATGGCGGAGCTCGGGGTTGCCTACCACGGCCGATCGGCCCACGCATCGGCGATGCCCGAGCGCGGCATCAACGCCCTCGACGCGATCGTGGTGGGCTACCAGGCGGTTGCCGCGCTGCGACAGCATATTGCCCAGGACGAGCGGATCCACGGCATCATCACCGAGGGCGGCGAAGCCCCCAACGTGGTACCGGAGCGGACTGCCGGTCGCTTCTACGTGCGCGCGGCCAACGAGCGAAACCTGGCTCCTCTCAAGCGGCGGGTAGAAGCCTGCTTCCGGGCCGGCGCCGAGGCGACCGGCGCGACCCTCGAGGTCACCTGGGGAGCTGCCGACTATCTCGACCTTCGCTTCAACGAGCCCCTCGCATCGAGCTTTCGGGCCAACGCGGAATCCCTGGGTCGTGAGTTCTTTCCCATGGAGCAGCTTCCACCGAGCATCCAGGGCAGCACCGACATGGGAAACGTGAGTCAGCACGTCCCCTCGATCCACCCGATGCTCGCCGCGGCGCCCATCGACTGTCCGATTCACAACCCTGAATTCGCCAAGTGGGCCGGCTCGGAGCAGGGCGAGAAGGCGGCCCTCGACGGCGCCAAGGCCCTAGCCATGACGGCCCTCGATTTCCTCTCTGATGCGGACTTGCAGCAGCGCGCCCGGGCGGTCTTCGATGCGGCCGAATCGTGAGCGCTCGACACCAGGGCCCCGATCTCGCAATCCACGCAAGCGTCTGGGTCGCGCCCAGCGCTCAGCTCTTCGGAAAGATCGCCATCGGTGAGGGCTCTTCCGTCTGGCACAACGTCGTGGCCCGTGCGGAGTGTCAGGAGATCCGGATCGGGCGAATCACCAACGTTCAGGACTTTGTCATGCTTCACGTCGGCTATGACGTCCCGACGATCATCGGCGATTTTTGCTCCATCACCCACCACGCGACCGTCCATGGCGCCGTGCTGGGCAACGCCTGCCTGATCGGAATCGGCGCCGTGATCATGGATGGCGCCGTGATCGGCGAGGGATCGATCGTTGCCGGCGGGGCCGTGGTAACCGAAGGCGCGACCTTCTCGAAGGGTTCGGTCATCGCCGGTGTGCCGGCCCGTCAAATCGCCGAGCGCGACCATGCCCGGGCCAATCGCCTCAACGCCTGGCTCTACCACCGCAACGCCCAGGCGACCCAGCGCGGTCTGCACCGCACCTGGGACGGCCCCGAATTCGAGGCCTGGCGAGACGCGAAGCGCGCCGAGATAAACGCCGACCAAGACCTCTGAGCTTCTGAACTTGGGGACGTTCCTGAAGTTCACGGAGTTCAGCGGAGAGAAACGCCCCCGATTATCCGACGCGGGTGGCGTGGTCTTTCCAGAAGGGCTCGCGCAGGACGCGTTTGAGGATCTTTCCGGATCCGGTGCGCGGAATTTCCTCGGTGAATGAAACCGAGCGCGGGATCTTGTAGCCGGCCAGATGCTCGCGGGCGAAGCTGACCACGTCGTCCTCGTCGAGGGAGGCGTCGGCGTGCTGGACCACTACCGCGTGGACGCTCTCACCCCACTGCTCGCTGGGAATCGCAAAGACCGCGACGTCGAGAATGCCGGGATGTTCCTCGAGTACCGCCTCGATCTCGGCCGGGTAGATGTTCATTCCCCCCGAGATGATCATGTCCTTCTTGCGATCACAGATGTAGTAGAAGCCCTCGTCATCGACAGTGGCGATGTCTCCGACCGTATGGAAGTCGCCGCGGCGGTCTTCCTCGTAGCGATCGCGGGCCTTGTAGTAGGTGTCGAATACCGTGCGGCTGCGCACGAAGAGCTCACCGGGAACACCCGCTTCGGTGACCTCCTTTCCGTCGTCATCGAACAGCTTGAGCTCGACGGTCGGGGCGGGCTTCCCGCAGGAGCCGCGCTTGCTGCGCTGGTACTGGGGTTCGAGGATCGTGTTCACCCCCAGCTCCGTCGAGCCGTACACCTCCCACAACGAGTCCTCCGGAAAATCCGCCAGGTAGGCTTCCTTCAGCGCGTAGGACCAGGGAGCCGCGTTGGCCACCATGCGCCGCATGCTGCTGCGGTCGCTGCGAGCCTTTGTCTCGTCCGGAAGATTGCAGACCATCCGAATCGGCGTCGGCGCCGAGAAGGTCGTGGTGGCCTTGTATCGGTCCAGCAGGCGCAGCCAGTCCTCCGGATCGAACTTCCGCTGCACGATGATGGTGTGTCCCATGTTCTGAGAGAGCTGCATGAAGCCGCCGGGCCCGGAGTGGTAGAGGGGGCCCGTAACCAGGAACACGTCGTCGGGCTGGTAACCGATCAGCTGAATCATCTCGAGAACCTGACGGCGGTCTCCGAGTCCCGTGCGCAGCGCGCCCTTGGGTTTCCCGGTGGTTCCCGAGGTGTAGATCATCGTGGCTGCGGCCTTGCCCTCCTCGAGTTCCGGCTCCGCATCGCTGGCGTCCTTCATCAGGGCATCGCCATCGAGCATCTGGGGTCCGGGAGATCCGTCGAAGACGATGATGTGCCGGACCTTGGGAATCCGGGGACGAATCGCGGCCATCAGGTCGGCGAATTCGGCGTCGACCACCACGAGCACCGCATCACAGTGGTCGACGACGTAGGCCGCCTCGTCCGGGGAAAACCGGTAGTTGAGGGGAACGGCGGTGGCCCCGACCTTGCGCGCGGCGTGGATGATTCGGATCACGCCGATCGAGTTCATCCCGCACCACACGATCTTGTCGCCGCGGCGGATGCCGTGGGCCCGAAGGGTGTGCGCCAGGCGATTCACCTCGCGGTTGAGCGCCTCGTAGGTCAGGGTGATGATCGAGCCGTCGGGCCGATCGTCGACCAGAGCGAGTTTGTCGGGATGCCGTTGGGCCAGGATGGCCATCATATCGGGCGCGGGCATGGGTCCTCCGCTGGCCGCAGCCTCTCGGTTGCTCGCCCTCGTGGCTTTCGAGGCTGCGCCGCCGCCCATGAATACCCGCCGGGCAGCCGTCGAGTCAACGCGTGAGGTCGGCCCCGAGACCGCGAAACAAGAGGTTCACGGAGGTCTCGATCGCGCCGCGGCAGCCATCTTCGGTGACCAGGCCATTGGCCCAGGAGAGCCGAGCTCCACTGGCGATGTGAAATAGCGCGCGCGCGGCGGTGAGCACGTCGACGTCCCGCGCCAGGTCGCGACGCACGCGGCCCCCCTGGAGGATTTCGGCCAGCAGCCCGATCGTGCGCTCGTTGAGGGAGAGCACCCGACGCGCGACCCGGGCCTGGGGATGGGTGGTGGCGCGAAGGGCGATCACCGTCAGATCCGGGGCCTGGGCCAACAGTTCATGTTGGGTCTGAAAGAAACGGTGGATGCGCACCCGGGTCGCCGCCGCGTGATCGTCGTGGCGCCGGAACTTCGACCAGGCCTCCTCCTGCAGGTCGGCCAGATCTTGGATCAGCAGCTCTTCCTTGCTCTGGACATGGCGGTAGATCGAGCTGGCGCCCATTCCCGCTCGCGCTCCGATGGCGCGGAGGGTGGTGCGATCAAAGCCGTACTCGCGGAAGAGGGCCCGGGCAGCCTCGCGAATCCGCTGGTGGCTCCGCCGGCCGCGCCGAAGGCGACCGTCTTCGGGGCGCAGGGCGTGTGCCCGTCTCGCGCCGGGAGGCTGCGGCTGCGGGTCCATCAAGGCGAACAAGATCGCATAGCGAGGGGAGCCGCGCTCGGATTCCTCTGGGTCCCTCTGCCGAGACCAACTTCCGGGCCCCCCAAAACGACGGAGGCCCAGCGAGGACTGGGCCTCCGGACACCGAAAGCCTATCTCTTCCCAGGGAAGGCCCGGCGTCATGCCTCGCGATAGGGGTCAAGATCCCCTGCCGGAGGCACCATCAACCATTACTTGATCAAGCAAAATTCGTGCCGCAGAGGCTAGAACAGATAAGCCCCTGTTTTTGCACGGGGTTCAATTTCGGTGGTGCTCGCCGGATGGAAAATCTCTTCCCAGTCTGGGGAAATCTGTTCCGTTTTAGACCCAGTCTCGGCCTGGCTAGGAGGCCGAGACCTTCTACTTCCGCGGCCTTTGGCCTTGGAGGCCTCCGCGCAGCGGTCTCAGCGACAGCGTGCAGCGAGCGTGGAAGTCGGCCTCTTGGGCCGACTTTGCTCCCCTCTCTTCCGAAGGCGAGCGAAGTGCCGGAGCCCGAACGCGAGCGATCAGCGAGCGCGAGGCCCGGCTGGGCTTAGGCCCGACGGTGATGTCAGCGATTTTCCAGGGCCTCGGCCGTCAGATCGAGCAATTCGGGGTTCTCGAGTCGTTCGGCAATCCCGGCGATGCCGATGGCGGAGTAGAGGCCGTCCTCGATCCGCTCGTCGTAGGTCCAGCAGGCTCTCATCATCCGCCGTCCCCCGGGTCCGGGCCGGATCTTCCCCATCACGGCGAAGACCGAACAGGTGCCGTACTCCCAGAGATGATGGAAGCCGGCGTCGTGGCCCACCGAGCCCAGGTTGGCGACGAAGGTCGAGGCGAAGAGGGGGTCGGCTTCGATCATCCTGCGCGGTAACACGCCGAAATAGTCTGCCAGCTTCACAATCCCAAGGGCGGCTCGGATTCCGACCCCCGGCAGGCGAAGCAGCAAACTCATCTCTTTGTCGCTGGTCGACTTACGACCCGCCCGCGCGGGCCGAATCTTCCCATAGACGCCATCGACCATTTCATCCAGGCTCTCCGTGGCGGGTTCGAAGCGCCGCTTGATGGTGATCATGGGCGAGCCGTCCTTGATCTCTCGCTTGGCGCTGAACGACAGCCAGATTCCGTCTCGTTGCCACAGCTTTCCGCCCTTGACGAAGCGATTGACCCCGGGTCGAAGTGCGTGGGCCTGGGAAAGCGAGCGCAGGAACAAGTGGAAGAGCGTCATCGGCCGCTCGGGCGGGCGTTCCCGGTTGCGCTTCTCGAGGAACTCGAGCGCCGCCTCGACCTCGATGTCCTGGGGGAGGTGAAAGACCGAGTCGTTCCGACGCGGCGAGATATACGGCATGAAAGTCCGCATCGCGCCGAGATTACGCACCAGAGTCGCGTCCGGTCGACGTCCGAACATCGTCTGCCCTCCTCCCTCCGGGTCTTTCGAGAACGGCCGGGAGTCTAGTGCGGGGGGGGGTCGAAAGCCCTCGCCGGGGACCCCGGCGCGCGCTGCATCCGCCAGATCACGACCCCCTGAACCCGGGTC
>JACZXC010000268.1 GCA_022571825.1 Myxococcales bacterium
AATTTCCTGGCATGGAGCGCCGGCACGGGCGCGGTCCACTGGGGAGCCAAGCCCCCGGGAACACCCCGTTGGAGTGCGCGGAACGGGTTCGACGATTCCATCCGAGGCGCCCTGAGGGCCGACTCACCCTCGAGGCGATCCTCGGCCAACACAGCGAGTCACGTTCTCTTGTACACCGCATTCGCCGGACCCCTGGTCGGGGTGGGGAAGAGATGGATCGAGGGGGACTGTGACGAAGCGTTCGACCTGGCGGCACAGGCGGCGGAAGCGATGGCGCTGACCTCCTTCATCACCGAATCCGTCAAAGTCATCGCCGGACGGCGGCGCCCCAACCGCGAAGGCCGGGACAGCTTCTTCAGCGGCCACGCCTCTTCCGCGGCCGCCGGCGCGGGCCTCGTATGCGGGCAATCGATCCAGCGCAAGACCTGGGGAGAGGGCATGTTCCAGCGGGCCGTTCCCTGCGCCTTCGGTATCGGGGTGGCGATCGCCACCGGCGTGCTGCGCGTCTCCGCGGACAAGCACTGGGCGTCAGACGTTCTCGCCGGGTGGGCGGTTGGATCTCTCGTCGGCTATTTCGACGTTCCCGGCCCCTTCGACCTCCTGCGCTTTCACCTTCGAGGCCGCGATGGCGTCGCGGGGGCCGAGGGCGTCGCGCTCCCGTACCTGGCCGCCGGCGAGTTGGGCGTGAGGCTTTCCCTGCGGTTCTGAGCACGAGTCAGCCGGGAGATCTCGTGTCTTCGAGTTGACCTACACCCGAGTTCCTTCTTGCAATTAGGTGAATCCATCACGTACGCTGCTGGCCGCGGAAGCTCCGGCTGACAGCGTCATAGGAGAAGCAAGGTGAAGTTTGGACTCTTCTACGAAATTCCGGTCGCGCGTCCTCGGGACAAAAACAGCGAGCTGCGCGCCTATCAAGAGGTACTCGAGCAGGCGGTGCTCGGTGATCGCGTCGGCTTTCACGCTTTCTGGACCGTCGAACACCATTTCCTCGACGAGTTCTCCCACTGCTCGAACCCGGAGGTTCTTTACGGGGCCGTCGCGGCGCGCACCGAGAACCTCCGCATCGGCTACGGCGTCAGACTCGCTCCCAAGCCCTACAATCACCCGGTTCGCTCCGCCGAGTCCGCGGCAGTCCTCGACCTGATATCGGGCGGGCGCGTCGACTTCGGCACCGGGCGTTCGTCCACGCGGATCGAACTCGAGGGATTCGGGGTCCACCCCGACGACACCCGCGAGATGTGGCAGGAGGCCATCGGCCACATCGTCGGCTGCTGGACGAACGACGAATACGAGTTCGAGGGCAAGCATTGGTCAATGCCCCGCCGCCGGGTCATTCCGAAGCCCATCCAGGACCCGCACCCCCCGATCTTCGGCGCAACCGGCAGCGACAGCGGGCACCGGCTCATGGGTGAGCTCGGCATCGGCCTCTGCTCCTTCGGCGTCGGCCTGCCGCCGGATGATGTCAAGCGCCGCATCGACATCTATCGGCAAGCCATCGCGGGGTGCACCAAGCCCCTGGGCGTCACCCTCAACAACCGGGTAGCGGCCTTCACCATGGTCAACTGTGCTCCCACCGCCGAGGAGTCCCGGGACGCCGCCAGCGAGTCCTTCGTGTGGTACACCAAGACCGCAGCCGGTCTCGTCGCCTCGGTAGCCAGCTGGCTCGAGGAAATGGACCGGCCCCTCGGCACCTACGACTATCTCAGCGCGGCCAAGGACGCCGTTGAGAAGGGACTGACCGACCTGGTGAACTTCGACTACCTCCGCGACTCGAAGGCCGTCATCGTGGGCACCCCCGATCAGGTCCTCGAGACTTGTAGAGCCTATGAGGAGGCTGGGGTCGACCTGCTGCTGTGCCTGATGAATCCGTACAAGATCCAGCACGAGAAGGTGATGCAGACCATCGAGCTGATGGGAAAGGACGTGATTCCCGAGTTCGCCTAGGAGATCGACCCAAGACTCGAAACGGCCCTCACAGAATGGTCTGTTTCAGTTCGAGAGGCCGGGGTTGCGAGAAGGAATGCGGGCATCCATGAACCCCGAATCGAGTCTTGAGTCAGGCTCCTAGCCGCCGATCACCGGCCAGACCAGACCGGAAAGGAGTACGCCCCATGACACGCAATAAGGTCGCCCTGATCGGGGGCGGAAATATCGGAGGCGTTCTCGCCGAACAGATCGCATTCCGGGAGCTGGGCGATGTGGTGATCTTCGACGTGGTCGATGGGCTGCCCCAGGGCAAAGCCCTCGACATGGCCGCGGGCGCGCCACTGGCTGCCGCCGACGCGAAGATCAGCGGAAGCAACGACTACGCCGACATCGCCGGAGCCGATCTGGTGATCATTACGGCCGGGCTGGCACGCAAGCCCGGGATGTCTCGGGATGACCTGCTGAGTACGAATCTCAAGATCATGACGCAGGTGGCGGAGGGCGTGCGCGAACACGCTCCCGATGCCAACGTGATCGTGGTGTCGAATCCACTCGACGCCATGGTCTACACTTTTAAGCGCCATTCCGGATTCCCGAAGAATCGCGTGGTGGGTATGGCCGGGGTGCTCGACTCGGCGCGCCTGCGCGCGTTCGTGGCCTGGGAGTTGGGCGTTTCCGTGCAGGACGTGACCGCCCTCGTGCTCGGGGGCCACGGCGATACGATGGTCCCGCTGGTTCGCTACTGCACGGTGGCCGGTATTCCGATCGGACAACTCCTGCCCCAGAGCAAGATCGACGCAATCGTGAAGCGGACGCAGGGGGCCGGCGGTGAGGTCGTGGGCCTGCTCAAGACAGGCTCGGCCTTCGTGTCGCCGGCCTTCTCGGCCATCGAGATGGCGGAGTCGATCTTGCGGGACAAGAAACGCGTGCTCGCGTGTGCCTGCATGCTCGAGGGCGAGTACGGGGTCGACGGTCTCTACGTCGGAGTTCCGTGCATCCTCGGTGCCGGGGGGGTCGAGAAGGTTATCGAAGTGGAGATGAATGCCGACGAGCGGATGCTCTTCGACGCTTCCGTTCAGCACGTGCGCACTCTCGTCGAGCAGATCTCTTAGTGAACGTCCACGAGTATCAGGCGAAGGCCCTACTGCGCCAGTTCGGCGTCGCGGTGCCGGCCGGTCGCCTGGCGACGACCCCGGCGGAGGCCGAGGAGGCCGCGCGTCGGGTGAACTCCGACGTGGTCGTGGTGAAAGCCCAGGTTCACGCCGGGGGGCGGGGCAAGGCCGGGGGCATCAAACTCGCCAAGTCGGCCGCCGAGGCCAAACGCTGCGCCAGCGAGATCCTGGGCATGACCCTGCGCTCGGCCCAGACGGGGCCCGAGGGCAAGGTCGTGCGCAAGGTCTACGTCGAGGCGGGTTCCGAAATCGCGAAGGAGTTCTATCTCGCCATCGTACTGGACCGGGCGGAGGAGAAGATTGCCATCATCGCGTCCACCGAAGGCGGGGTCGAGATCGAGGAGGTCGCAGCCAACGCGCCGGAAAAGATCATCACCGTCACCGTGGATCCGAACCTCGGACTCCAGCCCTATCAGGTGCGACAGGTGGCTTTGGGCCTGGGCCTCACCGAATTCCGGGAACTTCAGACCTTCCTCGGCGGTCTCTATCGGTTGTTCATCGAGAAGGACAGCTCCCTGGCCGAGATCAACCCCCTGGTCCTGACCGAGACGGGCGAGCTGATCGCTCTCGACGCAAAGCTCAATTTCGATGACAACGCGCTCTACCGCCAACCGGAGATCGCCGAGCTTCGCGATCCCGAGGAGGAAGATCCCCGAGAGCGCGAAGCCCAGGAGATCGACCTGGCCTACGTGGGCCTCGAAGGCGATATCGGCTGTATGGTGAACGGCGCCGGGCTCGCCATGGCGACCCTCGACATGATCCAGTACTGCGGAGGAAGGCCAGCCAACTTCCTCGACGCGGGGGGAACGACCGACAAGGAGAAAGTGGAGAAGGCCTTCGAACTGATCCTTCGCGATCCCAACGTAAAGGCAATCCTGGTCAACATCTTCGGAGGCATCGTGCGCTGCGATGTGATCGCGGAGGGGATGGTCGCCGCGGCCAGGGGCCTGGGGCTCTCGGTGCCCCTGGTGGTTCGGTTGCAGGGGACCAACGCCGAGTTGGGACGTCGGATCCTGTCCGACTCCGGCCTCGATATCACTCCCGCCGAAACGTTGCGCGAAGCGGGGGAGAGAGCGGTGGCCGCGGCCCGGGGAGCTGGGGCGTAGCCGTGTCCATCCTTTGCGATCGGAGCACGCGACTGCTCATCCAGGGGCTGGGTCGGATGGGTCAGTTTCACGCACGGCTCTCGATCGAGTATGGCACCGACGTGGTGGGGGGCGTCGCTCCGGGCAAAGGCGGGGCGACGATCGAGGGCATCCCGGTTTTCGACTCCGTGCGCGAGGCCGTTCGGGAGACGGGCGCCAACGCGTCGGTCATCTTCGTTCCGCCGCCGGGGGCCGCCGATGCCATCCTCGAGGCGGCCGACGCCGGGCTCGCTCTCGTGGTCTGCATCACCGAGGGCATCCCCGCCCTCGACATGCTGCGCGCGAAGTGCGCCCTACGCGGAAGCTCGACACGGCTGGTGGGCCCGAATTGCCCCGGTCTGGTGACGCCGGACCAGTGCCGAATCGGCATCATGCCAGCGGGCATCACCCGGCCCGGTCCGGTGGGTGTGGTATCTCGCTCCGGGACGCTGACCTACGAAGCCGTCGACCAGCTTTCGCGACTCGGAATCGGTCAGTCCACGTGCATCGGAATCGGCGGGGACTCGGTGATCGGGACCACCTTCGTGGAGGCCCTGGCGCTGTTCGAGTCGGACCCGGAAACTCGTGCGGTGGTCCTGATCGGTGAAATCGGCGGATCCGCCGAGGAGACCGCGGCCGCCTTCATCCGGACACAGATGAAGACGCCGGTGGTCGCGTTTATCGCCGGCCAGAACGCTCCTCCGGGCAAGCGC
>JACZXC010000269.1 GCA_022571825.1 Myxococcales bacterium
GTTCGTGTAGCGGATCATCGCGGACACGGCTGCGTTCATCGCGGCAAAGAAGACCTGGCCGGCGGGCGTCTTGAGCAGGATCACTCCCAGAGCGAGCTGCAGTCCGACACCCCATGCCACGGTGCGCCAGGGGATGCGGCGTCGATCGCTGGAGCAGATCCATGCGATGCCGATCATCACCGCGAGACCCAGGACCGAGACAGCGCGCGCCGGGAGATCGCTCACGCCGGCGTTCGCAATCGGTGCGATCCAGCAGAACGGGTGCGCGCCAACAGGCGGGTCAGCGCTCGGGTGGCCGCCACCGGATCATCGGCGTTCGCGACGGCCGAGATCACCGCGATTCCCGCGGCGCCGGCTGCGATCACCTCGGCCGCGTTGCCGATGTCGATCCCCCCGATCGCCACGATCGGGCGTGGTGCTGCCGCTTCTACCACCGCGGCGAGGAGGCGGGGACCCCAGGTCCGGTTCTCCGACGGCTTCGACTGCGTCTCGAAAATGGGGCCGAAGGCGACGTAGTCCACCGGTTCCGAACCCGCCGTTTCGACCTGTTCTAAGGTGTGGGTCGAGCGCCCGACCAAAAGCCGCCGTCGCGCCGCCGCGGGGATCCGCGCCGGTGGTAGATCCTCCTGGCCCAGGTGCACGCCGTCGGCGTCGGCCGCCAGCGCCAGGTCGAAGCGATCGTTCACGATGAAAAGCGCCCCACAGCCGCGGGTGAGCCGGCGAATTTCGACCGCCCAGGCCAGGGTCTCTCGATCCGTCGCGTGCTTGGCGCGCAGCTGGACGACTGCCGCTTTGCCTTGGCAGGCGGCCCGGGCCTGTTCCACGGGATCGTGTTTCCAGTGCGGGGCGTCGTCGGCCAGAACGTGAAGGCCTCGCAGCGGCTCGATCTGCCCGCTCACGCTCGTCCCGGTACCGGGATGCCGAGATCCACGATCTTCTTGCGCAGGGTATTGCGATTGATTCCCAATAGCGCCGCCGCGCGGATCTGGTTGCCATCGGTGTGGGCCAACACGGCTTCCAGCAGCGGACGCTCGGCGCCCTCGAGAATGCGGCGGTAGATCTCGCCTGGCTCGGGCTCCGCGAGCGCGGCCTCGACTTTCCGTGCCACCAGCTCGCTGAGCTCGGTTCGGGGATGACGCGCGGCCGACCCGTCCTGGAGGAACGCGAAGTCCTCGGGCGCCAACACGTTACCCGAGCCGAGTACGAGCGCGCGCTTGATCGCGTTCTCGAGCTCGCGAACGTTGCCGGGCCACTCGTGGCACGTCAGCAGGTCGAGGGTCTCATCGGCGAGGAAGCGCGGTCCACTCGAGAGCTCGGGGGCGTAACGAGCGGTGAAATGCTGTGCGAGAAGAGCCACGTCCTCCCGGTGCTCCCGAAGGGGCGGCATCCGAATCGGAACCACTCGAAGGCGGTAGAGCAGATCCTCGCGGAAGGTTCCATCCCGAGTGGCGGCGTCGAGGTCGCGGTTCGACGCCGCAATGATGCGCACGTCGACGGGTACGCTCCCACGACCACCCACCGGAGTTACCTCGCCGGACTGGAGCACGCGCAGCAGCTTGGTCTGGAGCTCGACAGGCATGTCGCCGATCTCGTCCAGGAAGAGAGTTCCCCCCGAGGCGTCGCGGAACAGGCCCGCTCGCGCCGCCACCGCACCGGTGAACGCGCCCCGTTCGTGGCCGAAGAGCTCGCTCTCGAGCAGATCGCGGGGAATCGCGGCGGTGTTGACGGCCGCGAATGGAGCCGCGGCCCGCGGACTCGCCTGGTGGATCGCATGGGCTACCAGTTCCTTGCCGGTGCCGCTCTCTCCGGTGATCAGGACGGATACGCTGCTCGTCGCCACGCGCCCGATGGTCTTGAAGATCTCGAGCAGCGCCGAGCTCTTGCCGACCAGCTGATCCACCTGATCGCTGCGATGCCCGACCTCCCGCCGGAGCTCGCGCACTTCGCGCTGGAGAGCACGGGTGCGGAGGGCCTTGTCGACCAGCGCGGTGATTTCGCTGATGCCGAAAGGCTTCACCAGGTAGTCCAGGGCGCCGCGCTTCATCGCTTCGACGGCGTTGTCGAAGGTGTTCTGCGCCGTGATGATGACGATCGCGGTGTCCGAGGCGAGGGCACGCACCCGGTCGAGCAGCTCGAGCCCGCTCGGTCCCGGCATCCGGATGTCGAGAAATGCAACCTGGAAGGTGCCGGAGACCAGGGCTTCGAACGCCTCGTTGCCGTCTTCGACGGCGACGACCTCGTGTCCGGCCTCCTCGAGGGCCTCGCGCAGGACGAAGCGGATCGAGGCCTCGTCGTCCGCCACCAGCACCCGCGCCGATGCGATCACGATGTCCTCGGCAGCGGTAGCGCCACCTGCACGGCCGTTCCTTTTCCCGGCGTGCTGTCGATGTGCAGGGTCCCCCCGTGCTGGGCGACCCAGTGCCGAGAGACCGCCAGACCGAGTCCGTGCCCGCCCGCGCGGGTGCTGAAGAACGGCGTCGCCAGCTGGGCCAGAACCTGGCTGGACATGCCGGGTCCCGTGTCCGAAACCGTCACCAACAGGGCGGGCGCCTGGTTCCCGTCTTCGGTGGAAAGACGATGCGTGTGGGACATGCGGGTGGTGATGGTGAGGGTTCCGCCCCCGGACCCCATGGCCTGGAGCGCGTTCTGCGCCAGATTCAGGAATACCTGAGTCAGTCGTCCGGCGTCGGCGAGAAGCTCGGGAATCGACGGATCGAAGCCCCGCTCCAGGTGGATGCCCTTCGAATCCGGATCCATGCACAGCAGCTCGAGCACCTCGTTGAGCACGCGGTGAATGTTCAGAGTGGACAGGCACAGATCCTCGCCTCGCCCGAACACCATCAGCTCGTCGACCAGCGCCGCGATGCGACCGACCTCTCTCACCACGAGGTTGGCGGCCTCCTGCACTTGCCCGTCGGGCACGCGTTTGGCCAGAATCTCCGCGGCCCCCCGGATGCCGCCCAGGGGATTCTTGACCTCGTGTGCAATGCCCGCCGCAATCTGCCCGAACGACGCAAGTCGCTCGCGCTCGGCGACCAGCTCCTCGAGCCGTTTCTGGATGGTGCGGTCGCGAAGGAACAGCACGACGCCGTTGATGCGCTGATCGTCCTCGAACATCGGAGAGACCGACACGTCGACGACGACGTCCTCGGCCAGACGCTGCTCGACTCTGTGTTCGCTCTCGACGACGGCGCGCCCGCTGGCGAGCACAGCGCGCGCCAGCTTCGCGATCGGGTGATCGTTTCCCAACAGCCGCTCGACCGGGCGACCCGTGGCGGCCTCCGCCGAGGTTTCGAGGATGCGACAGGCGGCCGGGTTCACCAGCTCGATCTCGCCGGCTTTGTCGAGTACGAGGATCCCGGCGAGAACGGCGTCGAGTACACTGCTGAGGTCCCGTGCCACGGCTACGCGGCTCGCGGGAGTTCGGAAAAGAAGTTTCGCGTCAGATCCAGGATCCGATCCAGGTCGCTCGATTCGAGCGCCGCTTGCCGGAAAACGGCGCCTCCCGGAAGCCCCTTCGAGTAGGCCGCGACATATTTCTTCAACTGGACGATCAGTGACCCGCGGTCTTTGAAGGTCCTCTCGATCAGCGACCAATGTCGCTCGACCGTGGCGAGCCGCTGGGCGGGGGTGGGTCGACGGATCTGTCGGCCCTGTGCCAGAGCCAGGGTTTGCTCGAAGATCCACGGGTTGCCCATGGCGCCGCGACCGATCATTACGCCGGCTGCCCCCGTCTCCCGCAACATCTCGAATACGTGCTCGGGGCGTGTGACGTCGCCGTTGGCGAGCACCGGTATCCCGGGAACCGCCTTCACCACCCGCCGAATCACGTCGCGATCGGCGATTCCAGTGTACTGCTGTGCGCGGGTACGGCCGTGCACCGCAATCAACTCGGCGCCCTCGGCCACGACAATGCGCGCGAGCTGCGGAGCGTTGAGTGAGTCGGCGTCCCAGCCGCTGCGCATCTTCACCGAGAGCGTTCCGGAGAAGCTCCTGCGCATCGCGCGCACGATGCGGGCCGCGCGTTCGAGGTCGCACAGCAGGGCTGAACCGGCCCGGTTCTTGATGAACTTCTTGACCGGACAACCCGCGTTCAGGTCGATCCAGACAGCGCCTTCCCCTTCGAGCCGGCGGCAGGCCTCACCCACGATCTCGGGATCTGAGCCGAAGAGCTGAAAGGCGACGGGTGCCTCTCGGGGGGAGCTGTTCAGCAGGCGCCAGGTCTTCCGGCCGCCCTGAACCAGGCCCTTGGCGCTCACGGTCTCGGTGAAGGCCAGGGCGGCGCCGGCCTCTCGGGCGATCAGGCGAAACGGAAGATTGGACACGCCGGCCATGGGCGCCATGACGAGGTTGTTTCCGAGGGTCAGGCTTCGGAGCGCGATCGGGTGGACGAGGTTCGCCAGCTCCGCCATGCATGCTCCGAGTCAATCAAACCAGGTTCCGTCAAGACGGCACACTGCCTACTTTTTAAGCAGATTAGCGGCCGCTGCTTGGCGCGTCGAGATGCGATTTCGCGACTACCCCCGCTGAGTTGGGGTCGGTACCGTAGCCGGGTGAAGACCCAATTGACCCCGGCCGAAGCTCTGAAACCCGTGCTCGAGGCCGCTCCGGTTCTGGGGGCCGAGACGGTGGCCGCCCGCGACGCCCTGGGTCGTGTCCTGGCCGAGCCCCTGGTCTCGACCCGCTGTCTTCCGCCGGCCGCCAACTCGGCGACCGCCGGCACCGGATCAGGGTCGGTGAAGATCCGGTCATCGTTGATGTCCATGGGTCGACCGGTCGGCTCGATGACCCAGTACGACGCCTCGAGGGCGATGCCGTTGTTGTCGGTGAAGTAGACCGACTTCAGCTGGCCGTGATCAACGACCTCGGTGACCTCCGTCCCGGCCGCCTTCAGCCGTTGCTGAAGCAGTCCCAGCGCGTCCTCGTCG
>JACZXC010000270.1 GCA_022571825.1 Myxococcales bacterium
GCACCCAGGCGGGGCTGCACTTTGCCCTGTTCGCGGTTCCGGAGGAGGCACCCGCCGAGGCCCCGATTCGCGTCTTCGCCGTGGATGAAGCGGGCAACGAATCGGAAGCCCAATGGCCCGTCTTCGTCCGGGAGCGAAGCCCGACCGAGGTCCAGGTTCCGCTCTCCCGGGGCTTCCTCGACACCAAAGTCCGCGCGCTGGCGCGGGCCGAGAATCTCGCCGAAGCCGACGCCACCGAGACTTTCCGCAGGGTCAACACGCGGGTGCGCCGCGCCACCGAGCTTCGGATCCGAGATCTGCTGGATGGGTCTTCGCCCCAGCCTCTCTGGCACGGCCGCTTCGGGCAACTTCCCCGATCGAAGGTCATGAGCCCCTTTGGAGAGCGCCGCCGCTACACCATCGACGGGGTGCCCGTCTCCGAAGCCATCCATCTGGGTTACGACCTCGCCTCCACCGCCGCCGCCCGGGTACCGGCCGCAAACGCGGGCCGCGTGGTCTTCGCGGGCGAGCTCGGAATCTACGGAAACTGTGTGCTGGTCGATCACGGCCTCGGCCTGGCCTCGCTCTACGGCCACCTCTCTCGTATCGATGTGAAGCCGGACGATCGGGTGGAGAAGGGGCACGCCCTGGGGCTCTCCGGAGCCACGGGCCTGGCTGGAGGAGACCACCTTCACTTCGCGATCCTGGTCGGCGGATTCTATGTCGACCCGATCGAGTGGTGGGACGCGACATGGGTTCGAACGCACGTCGAAGCGCAGCTGGTGAGATCGGCCCCGTAAGGCTGCCGCTCGAGGCGAGGCTGCGCGGGCGCCTGGTTCGCCGTTACAAGCGATTCCTCGCCGACGTGGTCACCGAAGACGGCAGGACGATCACGGTTCACTGTCCCAACCCGGGCCGCATGATCGGCTGCGCCACCCCTGGCGCCTCGGTCCGCTGCTCGACCAGCGACAACCCCAGGCGCAAGCTCCGCCACACGCTGGAGATGATCCGGGTGGGGCGTACCTGGGTGGGACTCCACGCCGCCCGCGCCAACGACATCGCCGCCCGAGCCTTCGAGACGGACGCGGTGCCCGAGCTTTCGGCGTATCGGGAGATCCGACGCGAGGTTTCGGTGGGAAATTCGCGGCTCGACTTCCAGCTGACCAGGCATTCCGGCGGTCGGCGGCCGGCCTACGTCGAAGTCAAGAGTGTGACCCTGGCCGATGGACGTCTGGCGCTGTTCCCGGACAGCGTCACCGAGCGAGGGCGGCGGCACCTGGAAACCTTGATGCAGCTGCGCCGCAGGGGCTCCCGGGCGGCGCTTCTCTTCGTGGTGCAGCGAGCCGATTGCGACCGGGTTTCGCCCGCCGATGACATCGACCCCGCCTACGGCGCGGCCCTGCGCGCCGCCGCTCGTGCCGGGGTGGCGATCCTCGCGATTGGCGCCCGGGTGACCAGCCGGGCGATCACCGTCGAGCGAAGCCTCCCGGTCGTGCTGTGAAGAGTCTGCGCCGGGCACTGTTGGACTGGTATCGGGTCAATCGCCGCAAGCTGCCCTGGCGCACCACCCGCGATCCCTACGCGATCTGGATCTCGGAAGCCATGCTGCAGCAGACGCGGGTCGAGACCGCGATTCCGTATTACGAACGCTTCCTCGAGCGATTCCCCGATGTCCGCGCTTTGGCGACCGCCGAACTGGACGACGTCCTCGCTGTCTGGGCGGGACTTGGATACTACTCGCGGGCGCGCAACCTGCGCGCTGCGGCCCAGAGGGTCGTGGGCGAGTTCGACGGCGAGCTCCCCGGCGACGTCGGTTCCCTGCGTTCGCTGCCCGGAATCGGCCGGTATACCGCCGGAGCCATCGCGTCGATCGCTTTCGACCGACCCGAGCCCGTCGTCGACGGCAACGTGGCGCGGGTGTTGTCCCGCCTGCGGGGCATCCGTGACGACGTGAAGAAACCAGCCACGATCCGCCGGCTCTGGCAAGAGGCGGCGGACCTGGCGAGGGGTCCCCACCCGGGCGATCTCAACCAGGCGCTGATGGAGCTCGGCGCGACGGTGTGCACGCCTCGGGCGCCGCGCTGTCCCGCGTGCCCGGTCGCGCGCCACTGCGAGGCCCACCGCGACGGCGACGCCGAAGCGCTGCCGGTGCAATCGCGTCCCGCCCCCCCGCGACCGGTCGAGGCCGTCGCCGCCCTGGTTTTGCGACGCGGCAAGGCGTTGGCCGTGCGCCGATCCGCCGGTCTGCTGGCCGGTCTCTGGGAGCTACCGGGGGGTGAATACTCCGGGTCCGAACGCCCCTCGGCGGCACTCCGGCGCGCGCTTCGGGAACGCGTCGGACTCACCGTGACGCGCCCGAGGCGAGCGGGCGTCGTGGAGCATGCGTTCACTCATCGCAGCCTCCGCCTTCATGTCTTTCGCTGCGAGAGGCCCAGCGGCCGGGTCCGCCTGCGCGGCTTCGACGGGCATCACTGGCTCCCACCGGATTCGCTGTGCCGACTCCCCCACGGCGCGCTCACGCGAAAGGTCCTCGATCTCGTGTTGAACCCGCCGCCGTGACCGCTTCGTGACCGCTTCCCCCGAGAAGGCGGTCGGAAACGGCCATCGGACCGTGGTGCTCTGTGGGCGGGGGGGACCTATCCTCCGATCCCGTGGCCAGCGTCCTCGGAAAGATCTTCCAGATCACCACCTTCGGCGAGAGCCACGGAGGCGGGGTGGGTGTGGTGGTGGACGGTTGTCCCCCGCGCCTCCCCATTTCGATCGAGGAGATCCAGCGCGATCTCGACCGTCGGCGACCGGGTCAGAGCCATCTCACGACGCCGCGTCAGGAGTCCGACAAAGTCGAGATTCTCTCGGGGCTGTTCGAGGGATACACCATTGGGTCTCCCATCGCGCTGCTGATTCGCAACCGGGACGCCCGCCCCGAGGCCTACGAGTCCATGAAGGACGTCTATAGGCCGTCCCACGCGGACTTCACCACCGACGCGAAGTACGGAATCCGAAACTGGCAGGGGGGCGGTCGGGCCAGTGCGCGGGAAACGGTGGGGCGCGTGGCTGCCGGGGCGATCGCCCGCAAGCTCCTGGCGTTCGCCGCCGGTATCGAGGTGCTGGCGTGGGTGCGCCGTGTACACGAGGTCGAGGCGAAGGTGGATCCCGTCGCCGTCTGTCTCGAAGCGATCGAAGCCAACCCCGTGCGCTGCCCGGAGCCCTCGGCCGCCGCCGAGATGGCCGAGCGCATCGACGCCGCCCGGCGGCGGGGCGATTCCCTGGGCGGGGTGGTGGAGTGCGTAGCCCGAGGTGTGCCCGCGGGCCTCGGCGAGCCCATCTTCGACAAGCTCGAAGCCGATCTGGCCCGAGCGCTGATGTCGCTCCCGGCATCCAAGGGTTTCGAGATCGGGAGCGGGTTCGAGGGAACTCGCATGACCGGGATCGAGCACAACGACCCGTTCATCACCGGTGACGACGGTCGCACGCGAACGGCATCGAACCGCTCGGGCGGAATCCAGGGCGGCATCTCGAATGGGGAAGCCATCGTACTTCGGACTGCCTTCAAGCCGACGGCCACAATCGCCCAGGCTCAGCAGACCGTGAACCAGCGCGGCGAGCCCACCGTACTCGAAGCCCAAGGCCGCCACGACCCGTGCGTGTTGCCGCGCGCGGTCCCCATCGTCGAGGCGATGGTGTGTCTGGTCCTGGCCGACCACTGGCTGCGCCAGCGAAGCGTGGACAGCCTGCCTCCGCTGCCGTAGTCACGGAAGCAGAATGAATCCGGCGACCGCCGCGACCGCGGCCCCCAGCAGCGCGAGCAGGCCCAGCAACGCGTGGGCATCGAACCCGCGGGAGCGACCCGTCTCGAGGCGGCGGCCCATCAGCGCCGTCGCGATCAACAGACCGGCCACCAGCATCCCGAGCCCACCGTGGAACGTGCGAAAGGGTTGCCAGTCGCGGAGCGCCAGCACCGAGAGAGGCCCGGCGATGAAGCCCGCCAGCAGCAATCCGACCGCCGGTTTGGCCAGGCGAAGGTGGGCGCGGCGGCTCAGGGAGGTCCGGCGCCGGTCGCCCCGGCGCGAACGCCGCAGGACCAGGCCCGCCCGCAGGGCAAGGGCGGCTACGGTGAGGCTCGCGACCATCCACGCCGGGTGAAGGTACGCGAGCCACGCGGGCAGCGGGTCTTGGGCCGTGGGGTCCAGTCACTCCACCTTGTGGATGGCGTCCGCTGGGATCTGCCCGAGGAGAGAGTCGAGAGCGCGCCGCAGATAATCCGTATCCCGGGACTCGAGGGTGAGCATCACGCGAAAGGCGGTCTCGTGAAATCGCGGGTATGAGCCCAGCAACAGTTCGGGAAATTCCCGAAGCAGATTCGTCAGCGAGGGAACCAGGTCGGTCTCGTTCTGCTTGACGTATACCCGTTTCAGCTGAAACGGAACTCCCTGAAACCGTTCGCGAATCGACTCAAACTTCTTGCGCAGGAGCTCGGGAACGCCGGGAAAGATGAACACGTTCTCCACGATGATCGCCGGGAACCAGAGGTCTCCGGAATCCACGAGGGCGGCGCCGTCGGGAATCATCGCCATCTTGAGCTGGCTCTCGTCCGCGGGCCTCCCCTGGGAGAGCTGAATCCGGGCGGCGATCGAATCGCTTGTCACGTCCCAGCTTTCGGGCAGTCGATCCCCGGGCATGGCCGGCTCGACGTCTCGTAAAAAACGTCCTACGTCGAGAATCGCCAGCGGCGTTTCTTCGGACGAGGCGAGAAACCGGCCCACGTCATCGAACAACACGGCTTCTCTTATCCAATCAGCGACCAGCCGGGCCGTGACGCTCATCGCGTCGATGCACGTCCAGTGGGCCGTCCGCTCGTCGAGTTGGCGCCGGCCGTCCTCCCGGCGCACCGCGTCGACCCAGCGACCGCCGCCGACGACCAGAAGCGTCCGGGCGGG
>JACZXC010000271.1 GCA_022571825.1 Myxococcales bacterium
CGGATCCTTGAAACGACTGCGGTCGTAGCGGTAAAACAGCCGACGCTCTCCCTTCCATTCTTCGAACCTCGCCTTCGGATCCCTCGAAGCCGGACCCGCCACTTCCAGGCGCACATCGGCGACGTTGCGCGTGCGCCAACGGTGCGCGGTCAAGCTCTGCCCCAGGTGCGCCCCGCCGAAGGAATCGAGTCCGGGCTCCCCGGAGCTGCTGGTGAAGAACTGATCGCCGATCGAGATCCGGGCGCGTTCGCCCCAGTCAAAGCCCACACGCCCCAGCACCGAGTGACGCTTACTCCGGTTGTTGACCCGCTCTACGGTGCCACGCGAACTCGGAACCAGGACACCGCTCAGCTCGCGGTCCGGCGGCCGAAACTTCCAATCGCCATCCGTCCGGAAACCCTGGTAGCCCAGCACGTACTCGGCCTGGCCCCAACGTCCGGTTCGGGACGCCGAGCCCTCCCAGGTGCCGAAGGAGCCGGCGGCGAAGGACAATACGGTGCGAGGTGTGGCACTCGCCCGTTTCGTGATGACGTTGATCACGCCGCCGATCGCGTCGCTCCCGGTCTGCACACCGCCGCCGCCGCGATAGATCTCGATCCGCTCGATCAGGGATCCGGGGATCGTCGAGAGATCGACGGTTCCGGATTGCGCCGAATTGAGGCGGATTCCATCGAGAAGGACCACGACTTGGGAGCCGGAAGAACCGCGAATCGACACCTCGGAACGCTGTCCGGCTCCGCCGAAGCGACGCACCTGCACACCGACGGTGTGCCCGATCAGGTCCTCGACGCGTTGCGAATCCCCGGCTCCTTCTTCGACATTGATGACGGTGACGAAGGAGGATGGATCTTCCGGGAGGGCTGCGGGAGCTACGGCTTCGACGATGACCGGTGGCGTACGACGCTCAATCGTGTCGGACTCGGAACCCGCCGCGCGGGTGGCGCGAACCAGTGCCACCGTGGCGAATGCCACGGATAGGCCGGTGACCAACGGTCGCGACGCCCAGTGGCGGCCCACCCTTCCCTCTCCACCGGAACGCCCCTCGACGTGCCGGTCCAACCCCAGCGACGGAAAACGCCGCCGGCACACCCGGACAGGGCGATGGTGTCTTCACCGGCTTCGAAGAAGGAACGGAGAGAACGGAGAACTCCGGAAACGGTACCACGCGCTCGGAGTTCGGACCTGTCTCCTCGACACCGGAGAAGGACGTGGCTGCTGGAAGGCCGGTCTTCTGGCTCCCGGATCCTCCGACCGCCGAGCCTTCCCAGCCATCCCTCGTTTCCAAGGGAATCGGGCCAGTGGCATCGTTCGACGGTCGTCCCCGGTTACAGCGACGGGCTCGCGCCGGTTTTTCACCGGCTTCCCGCGGTCGTCGGCCTCGGAACTCCCGAGGGCGAGGACCGTCCCCGACCTCCCGGCCGAGGATCACCTTCCACCGCTATGTCCGTTTCGTGTTGTACCGACCGCGGAAGGCGGCGTCAACTAGCTCAGCCGGGCCTCGCGCTCGCTGATCGCTCGCGCTCGGGCTCCGGCACTTCGCTCGCCTTCGGAAGAGGGGGGAGCGAAGTCGGCCCAGAGGCCGACTTCCACGCTCGCTGAACGCTGTCGCTGAGACCGCTGCGCGGAGGCCTCCAAGGCCGAAGGCCGCGGAAGTAGAAGGAGTCGGCCTCCTAGCCACCCCTGCGTCGGAGACTGCCCTAGATGATCTCACGCTCCCGGAGCTCGCCAATGCGGTCCCAGCTGTAGTCGAGTAGATCCATCAGGATCTCCTCGGTGTGCTGGCCGAACTCAGGGGCCGGGAGCCGCACCTGTCCGGGGGTCTCGCTCAGACGCACCGGAATCCCCAGCACCTGGGTCGTCCCGTGATTCGGATGCTCGAAATCGACGATGTAATCGTTGGCGCGCACCTGGGGATCTTCGGGCAGGTCGTCGATGCTGTTGACCTGGGTGAAGATGAAATCACCGGCGCCGCGCAAGATCTCGAGCCACTCGCCGCGCGGCTTGGTGGCAAAGATCGCATCGAGAGCCGAAACCGCCGCGGCCGCGTTCTCGGCCCGTACCTTGAGATCCGTGAAGCGCTCATCCGTCGCCAGGTCCGGGCACCCCAGGGCCTTGCAGAAGTCGGTCCAGTAACGGTCCGGCTGGAGCATTCCCAGACAGATCCATCGATCGTCGCCACAGCGGTAATGGTTCCAAAGGGGGTTCCCCGCGCGTTCGCGCGCAGTCCGCGGAAGCGCGAAGCCCATCATGAGCTTTGCGGATACGCTGAGCCCCTGGAGCATCATCATGCTCCCCAGGTGGGAAGCATCCACCTGCTGGCCCATTCCGAGACGCTCTCGGGCGAAGAGAGCGGCCAGCACCCCGTAGGCCAGGACAATGGCGCCCATCTGGTCGGCGATGCCCCCGGCGATTCCCTGGGGAGGCATTCCCGGCTCGCCCACGGCGAACATAACCCCCGAGCGCGCCAGACCCAGCTGATCGAAGGAGGGATCGCCGCTCTCGGCGCCCTCGGGCCCGTACCCGGTCGCATTCGCGTAGATCAGCCGGGGATTGTGCTGACGCAGGGTCGCGTAGTCGAGCTGGAGTCGCGCGGCGACCCCCTTTCGAAAGTTCTGCACGAATACGTCGGACTTCGCCGCCAGCTCGTAGACGATCTGCCGCGCCTCGGGTTGTTTCAGGTCGAGGGTCAAGCTCTTCTTGTTGCGATTGTTCGCCTCGAAATAGAAGTTGGGGCGGTCGCTCACGTCGACGCCGCTCATCTTGAGGATGCCGCGACCCGGATCGCCGCCCACCCGCTCCTCGATCTTGATGACCTCGGCACCGAGGTCGCCCAGCATCGCCGAACACACGGGCCCCTGCTGCCAGATCGTCCAGTCGATAACGCGAATCCCGTCGAGGGGCATGGCCATGGAAACTCCTCCTCGCCGTGCACTCGTTCACGCCCGGCGCCGCTCGCACTGTACGAAAGTGCGGCGGTGCGTGACAAGAGCCCGTCACCGAAGCGGCCCAGCCGGAGGCCGCGATCCGCCCGGTCAGGAGTGCAGGCGGGGAAGCAAAGAGGCCTCGGCCAGGATCACCGACTCGTGCTCGGCGAGCTCCCGCAGCCGGGTCCGGATCGACGCCTCGGGGCCGAGGCGGCCGGCCAGGTCGACGTAAACCCGGTGGTGCCTCGCCTCGGCCGCCAGCAAATCCGTGTAGAAGCCCGCGAGCCCGGGATCCGCCACCGACTCGGCCAGCAACTGGAAGCGCTCGCAGCTCCGGGCTTCGATCAGCGCACAGCAGAGCAGGGTGTCGATCAGGCGCTCGGGCTCGGCGGTTCGGGTGAACCGCCGCAAGCGGCCTGCGTAGGGGGCCGGTCGCTGGCGTCGGAACGAGATGCCTCGGTCGGCAAGCAGGCGCAGCACCGCCTCGAAGTGCATCAATTCCTCCCGGGCGAGTCGAGAGAGGGGCTCGAGAAGAAACGGGTGATCCGGGTAGCGAAACATCAGCCGCAGGTTGTTGCCGGCCGCCTTCTGCTCGCAGTGGGCGTGGTCCACGAGCACGTCGTCGAGGTGGGCCAGGGCCCTAGCCGTCCAAGCCGAGGCGGTGGGCGCGACGAGGTTGAGCATGGCGCGCAAGTCTACCCGCGGTCGACCTTGTCACCAGCGCCCTGGGGTAGAATCACAGCCCATGAAGTACCGAGCCCTCGGCCGCAGCGGTCTTCAGGTGAGCGAAATCTCCCTCGGCTCATGGCTCACCCTGGGGTCGAGCGTCGACAGCGACCGAACCCGTGAGATCGTGCACCGCGCCTACGACCTCGGCATCAACTTCTTCGACACGGCCGACGTATACGCCAACGGAAGAGGCGAAGAAACCCTCGGCCAGGCCCTGAGCGAAATTCCGCGCCACGCCGTCGTGATCGCCACCAAGGCCTTCTTCCCCATGTCCGAACGCCCCAACGATCGGGGCCTGTCGCGCAAGCATCTGGTCGAGAGCGTCGACGCCTCCCTCCGGCGATTGGGAACCGACTACATCGACCTCCACCAGTGTCACCGGCCCGACCCCTCGACACCGATGGAGGAAACGGTCTGTGCCTACGAAGATCTGATCCGCCAGGGCAAGATCCTGTACTGGGGCGTTTCCGAGTGGCGCGCCGAACACATCGTCGACGCGTGTCGCGTCGCCGACGCCCGCCGGGCGTATCGACCCATCTCGAATCAGCCCCAGTACTCGATCATGCGTCGCCAGATCGAGGCCGAGGTTCTGCCCGTCTGCCAACGCGAGGGCCTGGGTCAGCTCGTCTTCAGCCCGCTGGCCCAGGGAGTGCTCACCGGAAAGTACATCGGGGGCGCTCGCCCGCCCGACAGCCGTGCTGCCGACGAACAGCGCAACCAGTTCATGCAAGCCTATCTCGAGCCCGATGCCATCGCCCGGGTCGATCGGCTCCAGCCGATCGCCGACGAGCTCGGCGTCTCGATGGCGCAGCTCGCCCTGGCCTGGTGCCTGCGCCGCTCCGGCGTGGCGAGCGCGATCATCGGCGCAACCCGGATCCAGCAGGTGGAAGAGAACGCCAAGACCTCGGAGATCGAGATCCCCCCCGAGCTCGTGGCCCGGATCGACGCCCTATTCCCCGCCCATTGAGCGCGGAGCTCCGCGCCGGCAACCCCCGGCCACCCGGTGCCGCGCTCATCTGACTTTCCGGCTCGGCCACTTCCCTGATAAACTTGCCCGGCCGGAGCGCGCACATGGATCTCGGGGTGCTCCGCAACCAACGGCGGAAGATCGGTCTGAACGTGGCTCTTCACATCTATCTAGTGATGCTTCAGGAGAATCTTTCATGTACCCGGGAACATTAGCGAAATCGATTCCGGACAAGATCGCCTACGTGATGGCAGCCGGCGGT
>JACZXC010000272.1 GCA_022571825.1 Myxococcales bacterium
CTTCATCGAGTCCCTGACGCGTCGTCGTCGCGTATCGAGCGAACAGTCAGGTATCGCAGTCGTTGAGCGCCGCGATCTTGAGGCGCGCGAGCTCCTTGATGCGGGATGGGACGACTCCGTCCTGGTGACCCAGCCGAAAAAATGCGAAATAGCGCTCGAAGAGGTCGGGAATCAGCTCCGCTAGGTCGAGGCTGCCGTCGACCGGCGACCGGTCTCCCGTGGCCATGGCTGCTCCTTGCAACTGAAGATCCCAGAACCTACCGAATGTTCGGCCCGATTCGCGACGCGCCGCGCATCGTCACGCGCTGCTCTCGCTCCGCGCCCCGGTCGCGAGGATCAAGGGTTGTGGCATCGGCCTCGGTGAACCTACGCTCCCGATTCCCTGGCCTATACTTGCGGGAAAACGCCAGAATGGCAGGTCCACCCGGAGGTCATGATCATGTTCGAGCCCAAGCTCCCCGCGAGCGTCGATGACATCCACTTGGACCATCTCGAATTCTGGACCGCCCCGACCGAGGAGCGCGAGGGCGCCTTCCTGCTGCTGCGCCGCGAGCAACCGATGTCCTTCCACGAAGAATTCGAGCCGCCGCCGGAAATGCCCCTGCCGAAGGGGCCCGGCTACTGGGCAGTGACGCGCCATGCCGACGTGGCGACGGCGAGCCGCCGGGCCGACCTCTTCTGCTCCGGCAAGGGCACCCAGATTCCCGATCTGCCCGAGGAGCTCAACGAGTTCTTCGGATCGATGATCGCCATGGACGACCCGCGCCATGGGCGGTTGCGGCGCATCGTATCCCGGGGCTTCACGCCGAAAATCCTCGGGCGGCTCCAGGTCAACGTCGAGCGGCGGGCTACGGCGCTGATCGATGCCGTGATCGACGACGGCGAGTGCGACTTCGTCACGAAGATCGCCGCGCCGCTTCCCTTGGGAATTATCTGCGACATGATGGGGATCCCTGAGAGCCAGACGCAGTTCGTCTTCGATCAGACCAACATCATCCTCGGCCTCGGCGACCCCGAGTACGTCTCGCCGGGTGCAAACCCGCTGATGGCGGCGCTCAGCTCGGGGAAAGCACTCGCGGATCTCATGAACGAGCTGGCGACCGATCGGCGCCAGAATCCGAAGGACGATCTCACGTCGCAGCTTCTGAACGCCGAGATCGACGGCGAGACACTCACCGACCGGGAGATCGCTTCCTTCTTCGTGTTGCTCGTGGCGGCCGGCAATGAAACCACGCGCAACGCCATCAGCCACGGCATGAAGGCACTGTCCGATCACCCCGACGCGCGACGCAAGTGGGCTGCCGATTTCGAAGCCGTGGCGCCCACCGCGGTGGAGGAGATCGTGCGCTGGGCCTCCCCAGTGATCCACTTCCGGCGCACCGTGACCCAGGATACGGAGCTCGGCGGCCAGAAACTCCGCGCGGGCGAGAAGATCGTGCTTTGGTACAACTCGGCGAACCGCGACGAAGATGTCTTCGAGGAGCCCTACCGATTCGACGTGACCCGCATGCCGAACGAGCACGTGGGATTCGGCGGCCCGGGCGCACACCACTGCCTCGGCGCCAACCTGGCTCGACGGGAGATCGCCGTCGTGTTCCGCGAACTGTTTCGCCGGCTGCCGGATCTCGAGATCACCGGTCCCCCCGAGATGCTGCGCTCGAATTTCCTCCACGGCATCAAGCGCATGCCCTGCGCATTCACGCCGGGCGGCGCGCACTAGCGGAGCCAGCCTCCGCTCAGGCGGCTCCGCCGCTTGCCAGTCGAGTGAAGAGATCTTCCTCGATCTCCGCGATCGCGGTGGCACGCTGCGCAGCCTCTCGCCAGAGCCCCAGCGGGGCCTCTTCCTGGGCCGCGGCCGCCAGGGTGACCGAGAGAGCCGTCCAGCCTTCGGCGGCCCGCCAGGCGAGCTCCGGCGCCTGCTCGGGGACGAGATCCTGGTCGAGCCCGCGCGCCCAGGTCGGGAAGCCCGCGTAGAGCCGTCGGAAGTTTCCGCCGCCGTTGCCGAACGTCTCGATGCACCGCGCGTTGAAGGACGCCAGCCACTGAACGTCGTCCCGCGATGCCCAGCCGGGGAGCTCCTCGGCAGACCGCGCATCGCCGCGCTCCCGCAGTGCTCCCCCGGATCACTCCGATAGCCCTCAATCAGAGTCCTCATCCTCGACGCTTCTCCCGATCTCGCCGCGATCGGCGCGCTTCCCGGGTGGATCATACCAATCGGGGAAAGCCGCCTGGAACTCGATGTCGCCGTAGTAAGCGACGGCCGCCTCGCCCGTGTTGTCGGTGTCGGTCATGACTGCGACCCCGTTCACGAGCGGCGGCTCCTCGCCGAACGCATCGATGAAGTCCTCGTAGACGTTGCGGGCCTCCTCGCGCCACTGGCCAGCACGGGCGGGGCCGCTCTCCACCACGATCATCTTCACGAAGCCGCCGGAATAAACGTTGTCGACAACGGCGCCGCGGGGAGCCCGGCTGGCCCAGATGTAGTTGATTGCGCCGATCGGGAGGTCCCCGAAGACCTGGCGCGCGGCCCGGTATCGGATCCGCTTCCACCAGCCGACGCGCTCGGGGTCGTACTCAAACGTGACATAGACGCGCGCCGGGTAGTCGTCGCCGGAGCGGGACGAGACATCGCCGCGCTCGAGCACGCCGTCGACCTTCCAGCGCCAGCGTAGGATCGGATGGACTCCCAGGTCGACGCGGACGCGAAAAATCAGGCCGGAGGCCGAGGCGCGGCTGGTGGCGCGCACCACGCGCACGCCCGCGTCGTTCACCAACTCGTAGCGGGTGTGGCTCGGGATCCGGGGGAACTCGAGGGGCTCCCAGCCGTCCGGCAGCGTCCCATCGGCGATGGGCGCGCTCGAGAATGGCGGGACCACGGGCGCCGGAGGCAGTGCGCTCGCGGCCGTGGCGCCGGCGAGCCCGGCCAGCGCGAGTCGCGCAACGCGCGCTCTGGCCCTGCGGTGCTCGCCCACGACTCCCCCCTCGTTGCTCTGGCCGCCGAGAATGTACGCGTGGGCGGCTAGAACGCGAAGCGATTTGCCCGAGCCGTCGATCCTCACCCTCCTCGGCCTCGGCCCGGCGGGGCTCGTCGCCTGCCGGCCCCTCGGGGACTGGGGTCCGTGGGCGGGCCGGTCTTGCATCGCTCGGCGTCTGGCGTGCATGATGTCGCCCAACCGAGCGGAACCGAAGTGTGGTGATGGGATTCCCGCGGTCGGCAGCCATCGATCACGCAGGGAGTCTCAGTGATCTCGCTCCGTTCCAGTCACATGCGGCTTCGCGTCGCTGCGGATCCCCCTCGTGCCGTGGCTCTGCTGGCCTGCGCTCTGCTGGCCTGCGCTCTGCTGGCCTGCGCTCTGTCGGCCTGCGCTCTGTCGGCCCGCGCTCTGTCGGCCCGCGCTCTGTCGGCCCGCGTCTGGGCGCTGATGGGGGTCCCGGCGGCGGTGGCCGGGGATCGGGGGGCGAACGTCGACGCCTCCTGGCTCGCGAGCGTGCAGCGCGGTATCGCTGAAAAGGAATATGAGGCCAGTCCGACGGCATCGGGTCTTCAGGCGCC
This sequence comes from Myxococcales bacterium, assembly GCA_022571825.1. GTDB lineage: Bacteria > Myxococcota_A > UBA9160 > UBA9160 > SMWR01 > JACZXC01. The sequence continues at coordinate 3,554 of JACZXC010000272.1, forward strand.
CAACCGCGCCCACAATCTGCGCACCTATTTCGATGCAACCGGCATCCGGGTAGTGGACCGCAGCGAACCGGGGAGCCCGGAACTCCTCGCACTGCGACTCGTGGGCTGGGGCCGCGGCGAGAGCCTCGAGCTCGTCGCCGCGGGGGAGGTGACGAGCGAGGGTGCGCGGGTCGAGATCGCGCGCCCGGGGCTGGTCGAGTGGTACCTGAACTCGCCCGCGGGACTCGAGCAGGGCTTCGACGTGAGCCGGCGACCGCCGGGCGCGGGCCCGCTGGTGCTCGAGCTGTCGCTGGACGGCGCGCGCGCGGCGCTCGAAGGCCATCACATCGTGCTGACGTCGGCGACGGGCCGCCGACTCGAGTACGGCCATCTGGTCGCCACCGACGCAACGGGTCGCTCGTGGCCCGCCCGCCTCGAAGTTCCCGCTCCCAACGCGATACGAATTCAAATAGACGAAGGCGGAGCGGTATATCCGCTCACGATTGATCCGCTCCTGACCGCGACCGCCAACACCCAGCTGGAATCGGACCAGGCGGATGCGTTCCTGGGCATCAGCGTGGCGGGGGCCGGGGACGTGAACGGCGATGGCTACGCCGACGTGATCGTGGGCGCCTACCAGTACGACGCCGGCCAGACCGACGAGGGCGCGGCCTTCGTGTTCCTGGGGAGCGCCAACGGGATCGCGAGCGGGAATTCCACAACGGCCGCCGCGCAGCTCGAGTCGGACCAGGTGGGTGCACAGCTGGGCGTCGGCGTCGCGGGGGCCGGGGACGTCAACGGCGACGGCTACGCCGACGTGATCGTGGGCGCCTTTGGCTACGACGCCGGCCAGACCAACGAGGGCGCAGCTTTCGTGTTCCTGGGGAGCGCCAGCGGGGTCGCGAGCGGGAGCCCGGCCACCGCCGCGGCGCAGCTCGAGTCGGATCAGGCGGACGCGTACCTGGGCTTCAGCGTGGCGGGGGCCGGGGACGTGAACGGCGACGGCTACGCCGACGTGATCGTGGGCGCCCATCTCTTTGACGCCGGCAAGACCAATGAGGGCGCAGCCTTCGTGTTCCTGGGGAGCGCCCGCGGGGTCGCGAGCGGGAATCCCACAACGGCCGCGGCACAGCTCGAGTCGGACCAGGAGAACGCGCAGCTGGGCCGGAGCGTGGCGGGTGCCGGCGATGTCAACGGCGACGGCTATGCCGACGTGATCGTGGGCGCCTTTGGCTACGACGCCGGCCAGACCAACGAGGGCGCGGCCTTCGTGTTCCTGGGGAGCGCCCGTGGGGTCGCGAGCGGGAATCCCACAACGGCCGCGGCCCGCGTCTAGTCGAACCAGCC
>JACZXC010000273.1 GCA_022571825.1 Myxococcales bacterium
CCTGGCTAGCTTTGAGCCCGTGCGTATTGCCGAAGATCTGGATGAAGAGTCCCTCGACGTGTGGGCCGGTGGGCGGAGGGGATCGGCGGAAAGGATAGGGGCCCCGTGCCGGTCGGGCGAGCAGATCCACCGACGGAACCGCGGGCTGGATCCGAGGGGGAGCGACGCGCAGGAGTCCGGGAGGGTCGCTTCGCTTCCGCTGGCGCCGGGCCGGGGGTAAGCTAGGGCGTTCGTCGGACCCCGCGGGGGTCCACGGCCGCGCCCGGCCCAATTTCGCCCCCGGATGGGTCAGAGCCCCCGTGGAACCTGGCGAGCAGGAGACGATCATGGTCGGCCAGCCGCGTGAGATTGCCGTCGTCCTGCTCGCGGCTGGCAAGGGCACGCGGATGAAGTCGGGAGTGGCGAAGGTTCTTCATCCGATCGCGGGTCGACCCATGCTGGCGTATCCCCTGGCCGCGGCCGAGGGCCTGGGACCGGCGTACCTGATCGCCGTGGTCGGGTCCGATGCCGAGGTTGTCGAGGCGACTTTTGCCGGCCGCGCGACTTTCGTGCGCCAAGAGGAAACCCTGGGCACCGGGCACGCTGTGCTCCAGGCCCGCTCGGCCCTCGAGGGGTTCCGCGGAGACGTCCTGATCCTCTACGGCGACACACCGTTGCTCCGCACCGAGACACTCCGGCACATGCTCGAGATCAAGGTCGCCACCCGGGCCGACCTGGTGTTGCTGACGGCGGCGGTGGATGTCCGGGGGATCATCGTGCGCGACGGCGACGACCGCGTGCTGCGGGTGGTCGAAGCGCCTGACGCGTCGCCGGAAGAGCTCGCCATCGAGGAGCGAAACACCGGGGTCTACCTGATCGACGCAGAGCTGCTCTGGAAGACCCTGGCGGGAGTGGACAACCGCAACCAACAGGGCGAGATCTACCTCACCGATATCGTGGAGCGCGCCGTCAACGAGGGCCGCCGTGTCGAGGCGATACGGCTGGAGGAGCCGGAGGAGGCCCTCGGTGTCGACACCCGCGCGCTTCTCGCTCAGGCCGAGGCCGCCTTGCGCCGACGCACGTTGAACAGACTCATGTCGGACGGTGTCACGATCGTCGATCCCGCGATGACCTACGTCGATTCGGACGTCGAGATCGGACAGGACACGTTGATCGAGCCCGGCTGCGTCATTCAGGGCGCTACACGGATCGGATGCCGCGTGCACGTGAAGCCGAACTGTACGATCGAGTCGAGTGAGTTGGGAGACGACGTGGTGATCGGGCCCTTTGCGCACCTCCGACCGGGATGCCGTCTGGGACGCGGGGTTCGCATCGGGAATTTCGTCGAGGTGAAGAACAGCATTCTCGGCGAGGGGGTGAAGGCCGATCATCTCTCGTATATCGGCGATGCGGACGTCGGTGCGGGTGTCAGCTTCGGCTGCGGGTCCATCGTGGTGAACTACGACGGAATCGCGAAGCACCGCACCTCCGTGGGAGAACGGGCGTTTATCGGCTGCAACGCCAACCTTGTTGCCCCGCTGACGATTGCGCCGGATTCGTTCATCGCGGCGGGCACGACCGTCACGAAGGACGTTCCGAGAGACGCATTGGTCGTCGGGCGCCCGAAACAGCGCCACATCGAGGGATGGGTTTCGCGACGCCGCCGGGCCGACCACGCCCCGGCGAAGCCGGGACGGAAGCCCCCGGCGAAGCCGGGACGGAAGCCCCCGGCGAAGCCGGGACGGAAGCGCTAGGCAGGGCACAGGAGTTCAGTCATGTGTGGAATCGTCGGGTACGTGGGGCGCGAGCACCGCGCCATGGATGTCCTGATCGATGGACTGCGACGGCTCGAGTATCGGGGCTACGACTCCGCGGGGGTGGCCATCTGCGACCGCGGCGTGATCCATGTCCGGCGCGCACGGGGGAAGCTGGCGAATCTCGAAGGCATTCTTCGCGACGATCCGATTCCGGGTCGGGTGGGCATCGGTCACACTCGCTGGGCGACTCACGGCAAGCCCTCCGAACTCAATGCGCACCCGCATCGGGCCGGCTCGGTCGCGATCGTTCACAACGGGATCATCGAAAACTATCGGGAGCTGCGTCGAGAGCTGGAGGAGGCAGGTCGGACCATCCAGTCGGAGACCGACACGGAACTGATCGCGCACCTGATCGACATGGGAATCGCCGAGGGTGGCGATCTGCCGGCGGCCGTGCGCGCCGCGTGTGCACGGCTCGAGGGTTCCTACGCCTTCGGGGCGCTCTCCAGCGAGAGTCCGGATCACCTGGTCGTCGCGAAGAACGGGGGAAGCCCCATGATTCTGGGGATGGGCGAGAAGCAGTCGTTCCTCGCCAGTGATATCCCGGCCATACTTCCCTACACACGGAAGATGATGTTCCTCGACGACGGCGAATTCGCGGTTCTTTCCGAGGATGGAGTCCAGGTGATCGACGCCGAGGGGAGACCGGTGGACCGGGAAGTCCGACCCATTCACTGGGACCCCGTATCGGCGGAGAAGGGCGGCTACGACCGCTTCATGCAGAAGGAGATCTTCGAGCAACCGCGCGCGATCATGGACACGATCGGAACCCGCGTGCACGAATCCGAGAGTGACATTGGCCTCGACGGCATCGATCTGTCGCCGGCGCGTGCCGAGTCCATCGGACGCATCCATCTCGTGGGATGCGGCACCGCCTACTACGCCTGCATGGTCGGGAAGTATCTGTTTGAACAGATCGCCGGGATCTCGACCGAGGTCGATCTCGCCAGCGAGTTCCGATATCGGGAGCCGATTCTCGACCCGTCGTGTCTCGTGATTCCGGTGTCGCAATCGGGGGAGACAGCCGACACGCTTGGCGCGCTTCGCTGTGGCAAGAGCTTCGGCTCCCGGGTGTTGTCGATCAGCAACACCCGAGACTCGACAATCGCGCGGGAGAGCGACGACGTGCTCTACACCCACGCTGGACCCGAGATCGGCGTAGCCTCCACCAAGGCCTTCACGACCCAGATCGTGGCTCTCTACATCCTGGCGCTGAAGCTCGGGATGGCGCGTGGCCGGGTGGCCCGAGCTGACGCGAGCCAGCGCATGCGCGATCTCATGCGACTGCCCCGACTGGTCGAGCGGACCCTCGAGCTCGACGAATCGATTCGGGCCATCGCCCAGAAATACTTTCGCGCCACCGATTTCCTGTTTCTGGGCCGCGGTATCATGTATCCGATTGCGATGGAGGGCGCCCTCAAGCTCAAGGAGATCTCGTACATTCACGCCGAGGGATACGCCGCTGGCGAGATGAAGCACGGCCCGATCGCGCTGATCGACGAGGACATGCCGGTGGTGGTGATCGCCAACCGGAGCCCGGTCTACGAGAAGGTCGTCTCGAACCTCGAGCAGGTCCGGTCCCGGGATGGCGACGTGATCGCCGTCGTCAGTGAGGGCGATACCGAGATCGCGTCCAAGGTGAGCGAGGTGATCCCCATACCCGACCTCGGACCGTACCTGACCACCGTCCTCGCCGTCGTGCCCCTCCAGCTCCTCGCCTACCACGTGGCCGTTCTCAAGGGCACCGACGTGGATCAGCCGCGGAACCTCGCCAAGAGCGTGACCGTCGAATAAGTCTGGTAACTTCGCCTCCCCTCTTGTCATCGGTTCCCGTTCCTGGAGGCAGGGCAGGTGCAGGCCGCGGAGATTCTTGAGGGCCTGAATCCCGAGCAGCGGCGGGCGGTCGAGGCCACCGAGGGGCCGCTCCTCGTGCTGGCCGGCGCCGGCAGCGGCAAGACGCGTGTCCTGACCAGCCGAATCGTCTACCTGATCGGGGTCTGCGGAATTCCTCCGGAAAGCATTCTCGCCGTGACCTTCACCAACAAGGCCGCGGGGGAGATGCGCGAGCGCGTGCAGAAGCTCCTGGGGCCCGAGGCCGAGGCCGTCTGGGTCACCACCTTTCACTCGGCGTGCGTGCGCATCCTGCGTCGCGACATCGGTCACCTGGGCCTGTCCCGGGGCTTCGTGATCTATGACCAGAGCGACAGTCTGGGAGTCGTGAAGGCGGCGCTCCAGCACCACGGTCTGGATCCGCGGGTGGTGGAGCCTCGCCGCATCCAGTGGCGGATCGAGGGGTGGAAGAACGTCTGCGCGGGGCCGCCCGCCGCGATCGAAGCCGCGACCGACCTCGACAGCGAGCGGGCTGCCGAGGTCTACGCCACCTACCAACGGTTGCTGGTGGACGCGAATGCCCTCGACTTTGGTGACCTGCTGTTGCGCACGACGGAGCTCTTCGAGCGCTTCCCCGACGTCCTTGGCCACTACCGCCGCCGCTGGCAATACATCCTGGTGGACGAGTACCAGGACACGAATCGGGCCCAGTTTCGCTTCGTGGAGCTGCTCGCATCCGAGCATCGGAATCTTATGGTCGTCGGGGATGACGACCAGAGTATCTATGGCTGGCGCGGCGCCGACATCCGCAACATCCTCGACTTCGAGCGCGACTACCCGGAGGCGGAGGTCATCCGCCTGGAACAGAACTATCGCTCAACCAAAACAATACTCGATGCATCAAATACCGTCATTGAAAAAAATGTTCGCCGAAAGCCCAAACGGCTGTTCACTAAAAATAGAAGGGGGGATAAAATTACGCTTGCCGGTCTTTCCGATGAAACCGAGGAATCTTTCTTTGTAGCAACTTCAGCAAAATCATACATCGACCGAGGTGTACCTCCGCGCGAGATAGCCGTTCTCTACCGCGCCAACTTCCAATCTCGTGTACTTGAAGAAGCTTTCCTCTCGCTTGAGATACCCTACCAGGTTCTTGGAGTGCGCTTCTTTGAGAGAAAAGAGGTAAAGGATATCCTCTCTTTTATCCGTAGGGCCCGTAATAACGAGGCACAAACCGATATG
>JACZXC010000274.1 GCA_022571825.1 Myxococcales bacterium
ACCGATACACCGACGCTCACCGGAAAGTCGTCGATCGGAAGTACCGGCGCTGATCCGGACCTCGACCTCGTTTTCGCCGCGTCCATTTCCATCATCGGACCAGATTTCACAATCGACTTCGTCGACCCCAAGGGAACTTCGAACGACGAGACGCTGAAAGTCGGCCCGTCTGTCGGCAAGCCCACGGATTGGGCCGCAGCCTCGGTGGGCGCGCCAGCCACGGTCCCGGAGCCCTCGAGCGGCGTTCTTCTGGCCGCGGGTCTCGCGGCGCTAGGCTGCCGAAGAAGCCGAAGGACGGTGCATCCCCCGGCGTTCCCCGCAGCTCGGTCCGCTTGATCCCACGCCGGTTCGACCGCAATATCCAGAGACGGGTCGCAGTGCGAGAAAGCCGCCGCGCAGTTGACTACGCCAGCGGCGAGTCCGTTCGGGCAACCCGGGACCGAAAAGGGGCGAAGTCCATTCTTACCTGGCATCGTGCCAGTGGCCGTGCTCCGACGACCATACGCGACCGGTCGGCGCATCATTCCTCTGATCGTCGGTGAAAAACGACGCGACGGTTCCGACGGCGACCAAAAGACCGAGAATCCCCACGATGACAGCGATCCACTTCGTCAGGAATATCGTCTTCTCGGCCGCTTTCCCCACACAGCACTGTTTGTATTTCTTCCCGCTTCCGCAGGGACAGGGATCGTTACGACCTGTCTTCGCCGTTTTCATGACCATTCGACCGCCAGCCACCCGATTCTGCGACGTGGCGCGGGGCGGAGTCAACCCAGTGGAAAATCGGTCTCCTCCTTGAAATTGGCGGGGTTCACCGACCTCGAGACCTATGGCGCCTATTCCGCACCATCCGCAGAGCCCGTTCGCCGAGGTCACCTCCCGATTTCGGCGGCCCGGACAGCCTGATCTGGGCCGCCCACCCGGGCGCTTGCCACTGACACCGAACCGCGTGGCTATGGTACCGTCTGCGAAGTGCTTGAAATCGAGGCGGTAAACCACGTCGGCATCCGAGTCCGGAACAAATCGCACTCGGTCTCGTTCTACGAATCCCTTGGCTTCGCGCTCGTCGCCGATGCCGGGTTCGCAGAGGGTCACCCGGTTATCATGCGGCATCCCAGCGGAGTGGTTCTAAACCTCTTGGGTCCCGCGACCTCCACTGGAGATTTGAACGTCCTCATGGACATCGCCGAGAAGCATCCCGGGTACACGCACATCGCGCTCACCGTGTCCTCCCTTACAACCGCCCGAGACTTCGTGACTGCGCAGGGAATCGAGATCACGGGATCGTTCTCGTTCGGTAGCATGTCAGCAATCTTCATTCGGGACCCGGACCGCAACGTGATCGAGCTCGACGCGTATGGCGCCCAAGCCGAAGACGACACCGCGGGCTATCTGAATCACCCGCAGTAGGCCACGGCTCACCGCGCCGCCCAACCGCACCGCCCAACCGCACCGCCCAACCGGGCGTGCAGCTGCCCGGCACAGCCGGTTCCAATCGATGCGTGGTAGTGTCTGGCATTGAAACTGGGGTGCTTCAGCGACCGTCGGTAGCCCGTGCCGCGCCGCTGAGTGCCCAGCCCGTTCGACAGCGTGAGCTCATTGAGCGGCGCCAAGGCCCAATTCGGGAGGCTCCAAATGACGACTGAGTCCGCTGCCGCTTCAAAGACCGCCGGCGCGCCCCCTCCGCGTTGGGTGCTCAAGGCCATGATGCGCACGCACGTGTTTCTGCATCGTCTGACCGGCGGCCGTCTGTTCAACAGCCTCGGAGGCGACGACGTCTGCTTCGTCACCATGAAGGGCGCCAAGAGCGGCCGCACCTTGATGATCCCGCTGATGCATATCCCCTACCGCGACGGCGTGCTCCTCGTCGCTTCGCTGGGTGGCGCCCCGAGGAATCCCGTCTGGTACCACAACCTCGTGAAGTACCCCGACATCGCGGTGAGCCACCGGGGACGCCGCGTTGGACTCGTGGCCCGCCTGGCCACCCCTGAAGAGAAGGCCGAGCTGTGGCCCGTCTGCGACCAGCACTACGCACCCTACGCCGATTACCGCAAACGCACGACCCGAGACATCCCCATCTTTGTCTGCGAGCCCGTGCGCTGAACAGCGCTCGTGCGATTGTGATTCCCTCGAACCTCGAGCGTGCCATTGGGTTCCTCGCCCTCATGAGGCACCCGGTTCATTCGACCAACGACCGCTTGCCGTTGACGTGGCACAGCGCGTTCCAATCGATCCGTGGTACCGTTTCGCATTGAACTTGGGTGCTTCAGCGACCGTCGGCGGCCTGTGCCTCGCAGCTGAGCGCCCGGTCTGTTGGCCGGCCCAGCCGGTGTTGAGCCAGTCGCCTAGTTGTTGAGCGATTGGCACCGACGTCGCGGCCGCGAGGAGACTCGATGGGTGAGCACTACGACTTCAGCATGCCTCTCAGCGAGGCCATGGAGACACAACGGGCAATCCGCCGCCTCAAGCCAGATCCGGTCGACGACGCGCTGGTACTGCGCCTGATCGAACTGGCTTTGAAGGCGCCCACCGGCTCAAACGCCCAGAACTGGGAGTTCATCGTCGTGAAGGATCCCGAGGTAAAAGCCAAACTCGCCCGCCGCAACCGCCAAGCGTGGAATCTCTATGGCGGGCTGGGGCGACGAATGGCCCGGAACGACCCCAAGATGGGGAAGATCCTCAACGCCGTGCAGTGGCAGGCCGATCACTTCGAGGAGATCCCCGTGATCGTTGTCGCCTGTCTGAAGGGTCTGCGTCTCTTTTTCCCGCCGATCGTATCCACCAGCTACTACGGCTCCATCTACCCTTCCGTACAGAACTTGCTTCTGGCTGCGCGAGCCGTGAACCTGGGAGCAGCACTCATCACCCTCCCCCTGTGGAGCCACCTTTCCGTGCGCCGCATCCTCGGCCTTCCCTGGAACGTGACACCCTGTGCGGTGATTCCCCTCGGATGGCCGCAGGGCCGCTACGGCCCCACGATCCGTAAACCCGTCCACGAAGTGGTGTCGATCGACCGCTACGGCAACAGGCCGTCCGCGCAACCAGGCGCTGCCCAATCCCTCTAGGCGGAGCTCACCTGATGACTTCGTGCCTGGTGATGGTCCGGGATCGGACAGACTGCGCCCGCCGAGAAGCCCTGCGCCTCCACGGCGAAGCCGCGGTTGAAGCGCGCCAGGTAATTCTCCCAGGCTGCGGTGGCGGTGAGCTCGATCAGCTGCGCCTCATCGAAGTGTGATCGCAACGCTTCGAACAGCTCGTCGGGCACCTCGGCCGGCGTGTTGCAGAGGCAGAGCGCGTAGTCGAGCGCCAGCTTCTCCTCTTCGGAGTAGGCGTCGCTCTCGCGGTGATGCGACAGCTCCAGGACGTCGCGTTCGCTCAGTCCCTCGTTTCTGCCCACGGCAGAGTGGATGTCAATTCAGGCAGGGCAGCCGACCCGCATCGCTACCCGCAGGTGGATCAGGCGCTTGAGCCGCAGCGGGAGGCGGCGCCAGCGGTCGAGCATCGCCATGTAGAGCAAGTTGGCGCCGAGGACGCCCTTGTGGTGGGCGAGGAGCGTCCAGGCCTCCGAGGCCTCCATACCGGTCCGCCGACTCACGGCCCAGCGGACGATGCGCACGAACCAGCCGGCCTGCTCGACGGGCACGGGGTCGATCCGGGCCATTTTGTTCTCCTCTGCCAGAAGCTAGGCCATCCCTCGCGGCCGAGAATGTGGCCCCCCAGACTTCCCCCGGGTGCAGGACGGCCGGGGTGGACGATCTCCCCAGCCCCGGCCGTCTGAGGGGTCTGCGCGATTCCCGGGATACCGAGGACAGTTAGGCAGTTACGCCGCCCGCGGGTCGGTCCAAATGGGTCCGTTCGTGCGGAACTCCCCCCAGACTCCCCCCACCCCTCGAATGCTCTTCCCGCCCATGCGTGGCGTTGGCCCGCGGGGCGCGTCTCCCATCGAGGTGGTCGCGTTGATGAAGATCGCAGCCTAGCGGCCGGTGAACATCTCCCCAGCGATGCAGCTGTGCCAGGTCTCTCTGGGGCCCTATTGGGAATCTTCTCGGAAGGTGATGTCCAATGCGTCCCGGGTACATCGGTGTAGGCGAATAATCCCGAATCCGCCGCTTCTCGCCGTAACACACCGGCGGGACTGTTCACTGTCCGTGGGCACCCGGCTGGCACGGGTCGTCAGGGCGAAGAAAACGGGGGACGGGCCAGCAGGTAATCGGCGACTGCCGCGGCGATCATCCGCGAACCCCGCTCCGTGAGATGGGCGTCGTCGGAGAAGACGGAACCGTCGCGGGGCAGCTCCTTCGCAAGGTCGAGGCACTCCACTTTTCTTGTGCTGCAGGCCTGGAGCAGCCTCTCGTTGTAGCTCTTCATGCCTGTCGCCAGTGCCTCCGTCGTGTAGAACTCCGATTCGATCGTCACTTGGTCGATCGGCGGGCCAACTCCCCAGATCAGATCCTCTTCCTCGGGCGACAGTCCGGACCTCCACAACGTCGGCTGGGTAAGCAGGATGACGCGCGTGTCGCGGGCCGCTTCGATGGTGTCGAGGATGCCCTTCTCGTAGCGTGCCAGGCCCGCTCGAAGATCAGGAAGGCTGTCGCGGAACCGTGCCCGTCTGCGAAGGGCCCGCGCTTCCTCGTACAGGGTGCCGGTCCGGTCGAGAAAGCGTAGGTCGCCGGTCCTCTCCAGGACGCGCCACCGGGTCGTTGCGAGCTGGCGTGCGATGCCGGTGCGCTGATACCAGGGCAATTCCGCGTCCCACCCGGGGTAGAGGCTGAAGGCGATCCGGAACGCGGCATCCGTGCTTCGTCTCGCCGGGGGCTCGAGCGCGGGCCTCCTGAGCGATTGGGCGGTCTTCGAACCGGACACC
>JACZXC010000275.1 GCA_022571825.1 Myxococcales bacterium
CGCGGTGGCATCCCAGCCCCGGGCCTCGGCGATGTCGTAGGCCGCCTCCTGTTCCGGCCGCCAGCCGATCCCCCGCCCCCCGCGCTCCTTCAGGGGTCGGACCGGCCCGGCGCGCAGCAACACCTGGGACTTCACCTTGACCCGGATGTCTCGCTTGAGCTCCGTCATGCCGATCGGCGCGGCGTGCTTGAATTCGGGCGCGATGTACCGCTGCCACAAATCCGCCGGCTCAAAGATGTGCATGTCGGCGTCGCAGACCACGAAGTCTTCGAAAGGCATGGCGGCACCCTCTCTTTGGTTCCGACGCGGAATTATACGCGGCGCGGCCTCTACTGGAGCCGTCGTTCGAGACGGAAGCGCACCCGGCGGCTGGGATCCGGGCCGGCCGGAGGCCCGACCGCGTCGGTGTAGGGCTGTCCGCTCCGGTACAGCGTCACTCTCGTCTCGATCTCCGCGGCCAGGGCTTCGTCGCCGCTTCGGCGGGCCCGATCGGCCGCCCGCTCGCCCATCTGCACCGCGGCGGAGAAACGAGCTGCGCGCGCGTAGGCCGCCGCCAAGGTGTCCAGTTCCACGGCGCCCTCGAAATGGGTGGCCCGCGCGCTCAGCTCGGCCAACTCCACCGCCTGACCTGCGTCGCGAAGGATCGGCTCGGGACTCGTCGCCCGCAGCCAGGCCACGTCATTCGCGGCCGGGGGCCAACCGGGCCGGAGACCCAGCGCCTCCTGGTAGGCCGCGATCGCCCGGGCGGTCGCCCCGCGACGGTTTTCGATCCACCCCTTGGTCCGCCAGGCTTCGGGGGTGGGTCGAATCCCGAGCCCCTTCTCGACTTCTCGCAGCGCGCCGTCGAGATCACCTTGGGCCGCCCGGAGGCCCGCGAGGTTCGTGTGCAGGCTGGGACTGTCCCGACCCATCCAGGTCAGGCGCTCCACCGCGATCTCCGCGCGGGCGACATCGCCCGCCTCGAGGCCGCGGTGAAAGCCGTACTCGGTTTCGAGGGTCGCGCCCAGGATCACCAGTACGCTGGCCGCACCCACGGCCCAGATCGCCGGAGCCAATCGGAGCCGGGACGGCGGCGCACGCGACTCCGGCTCGTGCCCGACCCGCGAGTCGATCAGCACCCGGGCCACCCGACCCTGACGCAGCTTCCAGATGGCTCCGTCCAGAACGAAGTGGTGCAGGTTCACCGCCGAGGAGACAAGGGCCGAGAGCCCGAGGTCGTAGGGAACCGCGCCGAGAGCGCCCGGCGCCAGGATCAGCGCCGGAACCGTCCAGATTGCGGCCCCGGAGAGCAGGCACTTTCCGAGATAAAAGCTGCGGCCGGGTGCAGGGGCGGGCTGACTCCGCCGCGCGTAGGTATGCGTGATCCACAGGTACTGAACCGAGTGACCCACGGCGACCCACATGAAGGCATAGGCGGTGTGGGTTTCACCGAGGGGCTCGACCCCCTGCATCACGGCGTAGTGCCGCGCCAGGGTGGGAACGGCGAACCACAACGACTGTGTGGCCGCCAGCACGAAAGTGGGGGCGAGCTGGCGGAGCCGAGCCACCCGAAGCAGCCCGATTGCCGCTGTGACAATCGCCACCCCGTAGGCGACACCACAGATCGCCATGGCGAGGTTCCGCCAATCGTCGGGGATGCCGAGCGGCAGGAATCTGTAGGCCGAACCGCCGAAGCCCGTCGGCGCGTATTGCCCCGACGGTCGCTCTCCGTGAACCGCCAGGAACGTCAACAGGAACGAGAGAAAGAACGAAGCGTAGATCGTGCGCTTGAGCCCGGGCGAGATCGGCACCCCCCCCCGGCGCAGGAACATGAGCGCGATGCCGTAGTTCTGCCCCGAGTAGTGCCAGGGGCTCCAGGTCAACATCAGGGTCAGCATGAGCGACCCGATCAGGGGAGCGGTGAGGCTCGCGACGAAGAGCGCGGCGATCCCGGCGCTCGCCCAGACCGAAAAGAATGAGTAGGCGCGCCGATCTCGGCGAGTCTCGTAGACGCGCAACAGGGTCGCGCCGTAATGTGGTGTTCCCGTTACCAACAGAACCAGGGGTCCGAGAGCAAAGGGAATCGCAAGGCGCATTTCGGGGCCGGCGAACACGAGTGCCGCGAAGATCGCGGCGTATCCCACACCGCACCCCAGCAGCAGGTCGGGCCAGGGTCCGACCAGCCACGGGGTGCGCGCCGCGTTCTGCATGAACCGCAGTAGACCATTCCCGAAAGGGCGGGTCCAGCCGTTCGATCCGTGCCGGCTCCCGACACCCCTGAGTGCAGGAGGCCGTCGGAGGATTCCAGACCTTCGACGGTGAGGGTCGGCTGGCCTTCCAGGTCGGAAGTCCGCACACTGCAGCGGTTGACGGGAACCTTGCAGGCCCCGGACGATTCCGACAGAAGGGCAAGGGATCATGAAACAGCGACGTCGCAGCGGCTGGGGCTCCGCGATCCGACTGCTCATTCTAAGTGCGACAGCCGGATTGGCTGCGACGGCCGGAACCGCGGTCGGCGACGACGATGGGCGAACCGCCGTGGTGATGCTCTTCGACGGGTTCGCGCCCCGCTACCTCGAGCTCTTCCCCACCCCCGCCTTTGACCGCCTGCGGCGGGAGGGCGCGTGGACCCAACGCATGGATCCCGCGTTCCCCACGATTTCACTCATCAATGGGGTCACCATCTCCACCGGCTGCTGGCCCGAGCATCACGGGATCGTGACGAACGTCTTTCTCGATCCCGAGCGCGGCCTCTACGATCATGCGAGCGACTCGGACTGGCTGATCGGCTGCGAGCACATGCACCAGGCCGCGGAGCGCCAGGGCGTTCGGACCGCAGCACTGGGCTGGGTTGGGCACCATTCGGCCAACCGGGGGGCCCAGGCGAGCACCGTCCCCCCCGGCGAAGAGGGCTTCGAAGACTTCCCGGACGACCCCGGTCGCGGCGATCAGCTGGTGGCGCAGATCGCGCGTCCCCCACAGGAGCGGCCTCGCCTGATCCTGGCCTACTTCAAGGGGCCCGACGCCGCCGGGCACCTCGACGGAATGGAAGCCGATACGACCCGGGCCGCCGTGGTCGAAGCCGATTCGATCGTCGCTCGGGTGCTCGACCGCATCGACGCCCAGCCCGACGCCGATCGGATCCAGCTGATCGTGACGACCGACCACGGGATGGTACCCGTCGAGCGGGTCGTGAACATTGCGCGGATCTTGAGGCGGCACGACCTGCCCGCCCGCGCAGTCTCGACGGGAACGACTTCGTTTCTCTACTTCGACGACCCGAAGGCGGTCGATTCCGCCGTCGAGAAGCTTTCGGGCTACACGGAATTCGACGTCGTCCGCCGCGACGCCCAGCCCCCCCACTGGCACCTGGGAACCGGTCCGCGGGTGGGGGACCTCGTCATCTCGGCGCACCCGCCCTACTTCATCGAAGACGTGTCGGTCTGGCCCTGGTACCTGCGCTGGCTCGGAATCGTGGGGCCCGATTTCCTCGACGCGAGGGGTGCGATCAAGGCGACCCACGGCTATCCCACGGGTACACCCGGGGTCGAGGGAATCTTCTACGCCCGCGGGAGCGCCTTCGCCGTCGGCCGCGAGGTCGAGCGGGTCCGTGCCATCGACATCCATCCCACGGTGATGCACGTCCTCGGCCTCGAACCCGGACACCCCGTGGATGGAGCCATCGCCGTCCGGCTGCTTCGCTGAAGAGAAGGTCTGGTGACCCTGCGTCGGATTCGTTTCCCAGACGCGGGGGACGGTGACCCCGACATCGAGCCGCTATGCTGCCGCCGCTACACACAGGGGAGCGCTCGATGACCCACCCCCCGGCGAACCCGATCCAACGAGTGTCGGGAGCCCTGGCCCCGGTTTTTCTTGCCCTCGTCAGCATCGCCTGTGCGCGTCCCGCCCAGCCGCCCGCCCCGGTCGTCGAGGCGAGCGCACGCCGCGAACCCCCGGCGGGATCTCTCGTCGGCTTTCAGGGCGAGTACGGGAATCACGCGTGGTTGGGCATTCCCTTCGCGCAGCCCCCCGTCGGCGCACTCCGATGGCGCGCCCCTCGGGCGGCGCCGACCTGGCCGGGAACCCGCGAAGCGCTTGGTTTCGGCCCGTCCTGCCCACAGTTCGCCAGCCCCATCGGCGGCGACGATTCGGCGGCGCCGGGAACGCCGGTCGGAAGCGAGGATTGCTTGACCCTGAACATCTACGCCCCCGCCTGGACGGCGAACCAGGTCCCAACCGGGGAGAAGCGACTCCCGGTGATGTTCTGGATCCACGGCGGGGGAAACACAATCGGTACCTCCAGCTTCTACAACGGAGGCCACCTGGCGGCGAGCCAGGACCTGATCGTGTTGACCGTGAACTACCGCCTGGGCGCCTTCGGATGGTTCCGGCACCCGGCCCTCGCCGAGGGTGCGAGTCGAGCCGAGGCTTCGGGGAACTTCGCCGTCCTGGACCTGATCGCGGCGCTGACCTGGGTGCGCGACAACATCTCGCACTTCGGCGGCGATCCCGACAACGTCACGATCTTCGGCGAGTCGGCGGGGGCGCGAAACGTGGCCATGTTGCTGGTCTCGCCGATGGCCCGCGGGCTCTTCGATCGCGCGATCATGCAGAGTGGCAGCATCGCCAGCCAAGAGGTCGACACCGCCACCAACTACATCGACGATGCCGCTCCCGGGGACCCGAACTCGTCGCAGGAGGTGACGCTGCGGCTGCTCCTGGCCGACGGCGCCGCGCCGAACCGGGACGCAGCGAAGGCGCACGCGAAATCGCTCAGCCGCGCCGAGCTGGCCGCCACCCTGCGCGCCAAGTCGGTCGAGCAAATCCTGGGCGCCTACGACAACGAAGGCATCGGCATGTACGACCTCC
>JACZXC010000276.1 GCA_022571825.1 Myxococcales bacterium
CCATGGTCACGAAGACCACGGCCCCCGCGGCGAGTCCCTCGGGGCCGAACGCGAGCCGGGCGCTGGCGAGGCCCATGTTGCCGGCGTTCCAGAACACAGCGGGCAGCAACAGTCCGCGTCTCCGACGCAGGCTTCGGCCGAGGTAGGCCAGCGCCAAGAGGGCCGTACCCGCCGCGATCCAGACGGTTCCTCCGGCAAGCGCGCCCCACTGTCGAGCCTCGAGGTGAGTGCCCGAGAGCACCGAGAACATCAGCGCCGGCGAGGTCACCAGAAGCGCCAAGTCGGCCAGGGTCGGCAGGTGAAAGCCGAAACGGCCACCGGCCAGCGCGTAACCCAATGCGATGATGCTGAAGATCGGGACGATGGTGATGACGGCGACGTCCATCGGGCGCCCTACGCTACCGCGGCGGGGTGCCCTCGCCGAGGGACGGCGACGCACGACCCGGATCGACGGCCCCGGCGGGAACCACGCGCCCATCTCGCTTCTCTTCCCCGGGTTGCGTCCGGTCTCAAGATATCTAACACTTCATCCGCATAAGCAGATAAAACAGCATTCCGAACCTCCGCCGGGAGCCAGGAGACCGCCATGTCCAGCGCGACGCCCGAGAGACCCCCCTTCAAGGTCGCGGACCTCAACCTCGCCGATCGCGGACGCAAAGAGATTCGGCTGGCCGAGCACGAGATGCCCGGCCTGATGACCCTCCGCGAGCGATACGGGAAGAGCAGACCCCTGGCCGGGGCCCGGATCATGGGCAGTCTTCACATGACCGTGCAGACCGCGGTTCTGATCGAGACTCTCGCCCAGCTCGGCGCCGATCTGCGCTGGGTGAGCTGCAACATCTTCTCGACCCAGGACCACGCCGCCGCCGCCGCTGCGGTCGGGCCCCATGGCACACCGGACGCGCCGGTTGGCATCCCCGTCTTCGCCTGGAAGGGAGAAACCCTCGAGGAATATTGGTGGTGCACCCTCGAGGCCCTGACCTGGCCCGACGGCACCGGACCCGATCTGATCGTGGACGACGGGGGAGATGCCACCCTCCTCGTCCACAGGGGCGCCGAATTCGAGAAAGAGAGCAAGGTCCCGGACTTCGATCCGGAGAGCGAACCGGAGGAGTGGGGGGTCATCCTCGACCTGCTGCGACGAGAGCTGATTCGCGATCCCCAGCACTGGACCCGGGTCGCCGCCCGGATGCGCGGCGTCTCCGAAGAGACGACCACGGGTGTGCATCGCCTCTACCAGATGCAGGAAGCGGGCACCCTGCTGTTTCCCGCGATCAACGTCAATGACTCGGTCACCAAGAGCAAGTTCGACAACATCTATGGCTGCCGGCACTCGCTCCCCGACGGGCTGGCACGCGCCACCGACGTGATGCTGGGCGGGAAGCTGGCCGTGGTGTGCGGCTTCGGCGAGGTGGGCAAAGGATGTGCCCAGGCACTGCGCGGGCAGGGCTCTCGGGTGGTGATCACCGAGATCGATCCGATCTGCGCGCTGCAGGCGGCCATGGAAGGTTACCAAGTCGTGACCCTGGAGGACGTGGTCGAGTCGGCGGACCTCTTCATCACCGCCACCGGTAACCGCGACATCATCACCGCGGCGCACATGGCCCGCATGAAGGACAAGGCCATCGTCGGCAACATCGGCCACTTCGACAACGAGATCGACATGGTGGGTCTGAAGCGGGTTCCGGGTATCAAGACCGTGAACATCAAACCGCAGTACGACGAATGGATCTTCCCCGACGGTCACAGCGTCCTGATCCTGGCGGAGGGTCGTCTGCTCAACCTGGGATGCGCCACCGGGCATCCCAGCTTCGTGATGTCCGCGTCCTTCACCAACCAGGTGCTGGCACAGATAGAGCTGCACACGCACCCGGAACGCTACCAGCGGAAGGTCTACCTGCTGCCGAAGTCCCTCGACGAAGAGGTGGCGCGGCTCCACCTGGATCAACTGGGTGTGAAGCTCACCCGGCTCAGCAACGAACAGTCGGACTACCTCGGCATTCCCGTCGACGGCCCCTACAAGCCCGATCTCTACCGGTACTAGTCCCTGGGCCTCGAAGCCATGCGCTGAGAGTTCACGCGCCGGCGTTCATCGAGGCCCACAACGAGCGATTCGGCAAGGCTCCGCTCAGCCAGCACGATGCGCGGGCAGCTCCCCCGTGGGGACTATTTCGCGCTTGAGAATGTCGATGACCGGGGCGTAGAATCGAGCCGCGTTCAGACCGCTGCCCTGTCGTCGGAGCGTTGGATGCTCCGCATGCAAGCTTCGGGACCGCGGATCGAAGGGCGCAGGAGGTGCTGGCAATGACCTCGCAGCTCTCGTTCCGGTTCGGCCGAGCTCGCGCACTCGCCCTCGGGCTCGCCGTCTCGGCCATCGCGCTCCTGGGTCCAGTCTGCTCAGCGCCGACACTTCGGGCGGGGGTGTGCGTTCGCGACATCACGCCCATCAGTCCCAACCTCGCCGCCGCCTACACGACGGCGTTCGGCGAGGCGGCAGTCGTGAACCACACCGATCCGATCTTCATCGCGGGGTTCGGAGACAATCGACAGGCGACGGGCTACAACGATCAGCTCTGGGCCCGGGCCGTCGTCCTGGACGGCTTCGGCGGGCGGATTGCGATCGTATCCATCGATCTGATCGGATACCTGAACGGTGAGGTCGACACCATCCGCTCCCTGATCTCACCCGCATCCGGCGTCGACTACGTCGTCGTCCACAGTACCCACGATCACGAAGGTCCCGACACCATCGGGATCTGGGGGCCGGACCCGACCACCACAGGCATCGACTTCGGTTACCTCGACTTCGTCAACGTGTCGGTGGCGGACTGCATCGACGAAGCCGCCGCCAACCTGGTGCCGGCACGGGTTAAATTCGCCACCACGGACTCCGTCGGGCTGAGCCTCGGGTTCGACGTCGAGGACGACGGCCTCGGCGTTTCCGACGGCAAGGTCCTCGTCGATGATGACCTCATCGCTCCCGCCACCGACGGGCGCATCGTAGACGCGCGTCTATCGATCATGCAGATCACCGATCGCGCGCCGCCCTTTGGCGTGCTCGTGACCCTCGCGAACTTCGCCAGCCACCCCGAGAGTCTCGGCAGCAACAACACCCTCATCAGCTCGGACTTCCCCCACTACGCGCGCGAGCGCATCGAGGACGAGGTTGGGGGTACGGCGATTTGGGTGAGCGGCGACCTGGGCGTGCTCCAGGGCCCCCTCGACCTCGACGTCCTCGACCCGGTCACCAATCAGCCGGCAGTGCGTCGCACCTTCCGCTGGACGCAAGTGCACGGTGAACAGCTCGCCGATCGGATTCTGGCGGCGATTCCGCAAAAGCCGGGCAATCCCGTGGCGGTCATCCGCTTCGCATCGTCGGATCCGGTTCCGGTGCGGCTCGACAACCCGTTCTTCCGCTTCTTCATCGCGATCGGCGTCATCAATGCGCGGCTCAGCCTGTTCACGAATGGGGTGCCGGATCCCAGCGTGGGCTCCTTCCCGCCGCCCTTCGACGTCATTCCCCAAGCGCTCGGTGCGGACGTTCATACCGAGGTGAGCGCTTTCACCATCAACGAGGCGAGCTTCGCGGTGGTTCCCACCGAGCTCGATCCGCAGATCGGGGAGACTTATCGGGCGGCGATGACAGGCGCCGAGCACACCTTCATCATCGGACTCGGCAACGACGAGATCGGTTATCAGCTGCCCGCCCCGAAGTGGGACGACAGCTGCCACGCCTGCGCGCCGTTCATCCTCGCCGGCGTACCGCAGCTCTGTCCACTCTTCCCCAACATCGATTGCAACACGGTCTTCCAGAACAATGTGGGGGCGGACGTGGATCCTGCGATCTCGGGGGCCATGTTCCCGATCCTGGCCGATCTGCACTGAGCCGATGCCGCGACGGGAGCCGCGGCTCGCGATCGCGGCCGCCGTCGGTCTCTTGCTGGTCGCGGCAGCGGCTCGCGGACATATTGTCTACGGGCGACCGACGCTGCTGGGACTGGTGGGCGGCGCCGACCTGGTGGCCCACGTGCGCGTCACCGACCCGCATGCGACTGTCGTCGTGAAGGAGACCGGGGAGCGTCGCCCGGTCGTCCGGGTCGAACTGCTCGAGGTCTTCAAGGGCGAGGGCGAACCCGGTGAGTCGCTGCGCTTCGCCTCGCACGGCCACGGGGTCGCCGAGTACACCGAGGGGGAGGAGGCGCTCGTCTTCCTGGCTCCCATCGCGCGCAGCCGGGAGCTCGACGTCCTGCAGGCCGCGGGTCTGCGATGGGTCTCCTCTCAGGAGCACGACGACCGCTACCTCCTCACCCCCGGGACTCGCGGGCGGCTGCTGGCGGCGGTGCGAGGCTACGTCGCGGCCGAGGGCCTGTCGCAGCCAGCGGCCCGGGTGAAGGCGCTCCGCGGGCTGACGCTCGACCTGCTGACCTCGGGCGACGCCCGCCTCGGCGCGTTCGCCGTTCAGGACCTGGTACTTGCGGGCCAGGTCCCCCTGGTCACCGCCGAGGACGTCCCCCGATTGCTCGCCGACGTGGTCTCCTCGCAGGCAGCACCGATCGGAGTGCGCGTTGGACTGCTCGCGGAACTCCAGCGTCGGGGCCTCGTGAACGGTGCGCCGCTGTGGCTGGCGCTGCTTGGCTCCACCGAGAAGCCCCAGCTCCTCCAGGTCGTGCGCGCCGCCGGGCGCCATCCGAGCGCTGAGGTCAATGCGGCCCTGGTCGGCATGCTCGCCGGCGGTGACGACGAGGTCGCCGCGGCAGCGGCCCTGGCCTTGGGCGACCCGGCGCACACGGCCGCCGTCGGGGTGCTGACCGGCGCGCTCGACCGCGCCGAGCC
>JACZXC010000277.1 GCA_022571825.1 Myxococcales bacterium
GTTCCCCTTCTACCCCGGAACCGGCGACGTCGGCGAAATTGGCCGGGGCCAGGGCGAGGGCTCGACGGTGAACGTGCCGCTGCCGGCCGGCTCTGGCGACGCTGAGTACATCGCCGTCTTCCAGCGGACACTGGTGCCGCTGGTCCAGGCCTGGCGCCCGGAGATGATCCTGCTCTCGTGCGGCTTCGATGCCCACGAAGACGACCCGCTGGCGGCCATGAAACTCACCCGCGACGGCTACACGGCGCTGGCCGCCATCGTTCGCGAACAGGCCGACGACGTCTGCGACGGCCGCCTGGCCGTGATCCTCGAAGGGGGCTACGCGCTGACTGGACTCGAGCAGGGCACCGGCGCCGTGCTCGACGTGTTGCTGGCCGACGCGCCTGCCACCCCTCCTGGCGCACTTCCGGTCGAAGCCGGAAGCCCGCTCGCGCGTCTGTTGGGCCGGATCGCGGCCGCCCATGGTTCCCGCTACCCCGCAATCGGCGCCCTCTAGATCAACCGAGCCCAGCGCCCACGCAAGGACCGGAGTCGATCGCGCCTTGTGGGCCGTGCTTCGACCGATTCGATCGGTTTCTAGAGCCAGAACATCGTTCTAGATATTTTGACAGACCCACGATCTTGTGCGTCACCGTGCCCCTACCCCCGACATCTCGTGGGTCTCCGACACGGTCACAAAAAAGTGCAGATCGAGGCGTCTAAATGTTGATTTTCCGTTGAAGAGTGGATTCAGGTGGTTTATAAGGACAACACGGTGGGGCTAGGTGGGAGAAAGTGGAGAACGCCAATCCAGCCCACCCCACACAGGGAGTGTCAGCCCACCGATGTTTCGAGGCCGCCACAACCACACGATCGATGCCAAGGGTCGTGTGAACATTCCGGCAGGGTACCGAATGGAGCTCCAACGGCGCAGTGATCAGCCCCCGATCCTCACGGCGGATGAGAACTGCCTGCAGCTCTATCCGTACGAAGACTGGTTGGTGCATGAGAAGGAGATCGTGGCCAAGGCTGCGATCGACCCCAACGCTCGAGACTACGTCCGGCTGATGATTTCTGGCGCCGTCGAGGCGCCGATCGACAAGCAGGGAAGAATCCTTGTGCCGCAGTACCTCCGTGAGCAAGCGCACATCGAGCGCGACGTTACGGTCGCGGGTGTGGGTCTCACGATCGAGATCTGGGATGCGGCACGGTTGCAGAAGAATCTCAACCAGACCCAGGCAAATTTCCGGGCGATCTCCCTCGAGATGGCGGAAAAGGTCGGGTCTTAAGGGAGTTTTTTTCAGGGTGGGGGGTTGGGAGCAGCCCGAAAGTGCTGCTCCAGGACAAGAGGTTAGGGGTGTCCCCGGGAGTTCGACTCTTGGCGAACGGGGAGTACTGGGGGGGACGAACCGCTCCCGAGAAATACGGTTCCCGGGGCACCCCGGACCTTTTCCACCCATAGTGGCCCGTCCGAGCGGCTGGCGAGAGGCGACCCGTCCCATGGCCAGCCCCTTTGAACATCGCCCGGTGCTGCTCGCGAAGGTGCTCGAATTGCTGGACGCGCGTCCGGATTCGGTGATCGTCGACGGCACCGTCGGCGGAGGCGGCCATTCCGCCGCGATTCTCGACCAGAGCGCGCCCAACGGAAGATTGATCGGTCTGGACCGAGACGAAGCGGCCTTGGAAGCGGCCTCCCAGCGACTCGCTCCATACGGCGACCGGGCGCGTCTCGTCCACACCTCGTTCCGGTCGCTGCCTGCGGTGTTGAAAGAGCTCGAAATTCCCCGGGTCGACGGCGTGCTGCTCGATCTCGGCGTCTCCTCCCACCAGCTCGACGAGGTCCGTCGCGGCTTCCGGTTCGGGGGACGCGACGCAAAGGACGCGGCCAGCGTGCCCCTCGACATGCGCATGGACCCGAAGGCCCAGACCACGGCAGCCGACCTGCTGGCGCGCCTCTCGGAGGCAGGGCTCGAGCGTTGCTTCCGCGACTACGGCGAGCTGCCCGGCGCCCGTCGACTGGCTCGGGCCATCGTCGACAGCCGCAAAACACATCCCCTCGAGACAGCGGCCGATCTGCTGGAGCTGATCCGGGAGACCGGCGTCGGGCGACGTCGGAGACACAATCCGGCCACCCTGGTCTTCCAGGCTCTGCGCATCGCCGTGAACGACGAACTCGCGGCCCTCGAAGAAGGACTCGCCGTGGCCATCGAGGCATTGCGACCGCAGCGGCGCATCGTCGTGCTGGCCTATCACTCCCTCGAGGACCGGATCGTCAAGAACGTGTTCCGGGACGGCGCCCGCGGCTGCGTCTGCCCTCCCAAGACCCCCGTCTGCATCTGCGGGCGTCTGCCGACGGTCCGCGTGCTGACGCGCCGGCCGCTCACCCCCAGCGAAGACGAGATCGCGGAGAACCCCCGCGCGCGTTCCGCCCGCCTGCGCGCCGCCGAGCGCCTGCCGGAGGCCGCCTGATGCCGTGCGCCAACCCCCGACGCGAGCAGCGCCTCGGCTGGGTCGGTCGCAACCAGACCCGTGACAATGCATTCAAGCGGTCTCGCCAGCTGATTCCCGCCCTGGTGATCGGTTGCCTGGTTGCAGGCCTGGGAATCGCCTGGCTCCGGGTCGACCTGATCCGGGTCCGTTACGGACTGGCCGACGCCCTGCATGAAGAGAAGGTCCTGCTCGAACAGCAGCGCAAGGGCCGGGCCCGCGTGCGCGCACTGCGAGACCCAACGCGCTTGGCGCAACTGGCCGAGCGCTACGGACTCGCGCGGCCCGAGCGAATCATTGACCTGCCCGCTGCGATCGTGGTCGTCGCGGAAACCGTCGACACCCTCGGAGACCGTCCGTGAATCGGCGCAAGCCTCCGTCGCGGAGGCAGCGTTCGGCAGCGCACAATCGCACCCCCCCCAAGCTTCGCTTGGCCCTGGTTCGTGCGGCCCTGGTTCTGGCCTTCCTGGGCCTGGCGGCGCGCGCAGCCCATCTGAGTTTGATCGATGAACGCGGCCTGGCGCTGGGCGAGCGACAGCAGTACACGATCCTGACTTTGGCGCCGGAACGCGGCGCGATCGTGGATCGCAACGGTCACGAGTTCGCGCTGTCGCTCGGCGCCCCGTCGGTCTACGCCATACCGACGGAGTTGAACGACGTGCGGAGCACTGCGCGACGCCTCGCGCCGGTGCTGGGACAGTCCACCTCGAGCCTTGCCAAGCGTCTCGAGGGCCGACGGAACTTCGTGTTCCTGTCGCGTTGGGTCACCCCGGAGCGCGCTGCAAAGGTTCGCGATCTCCGTCTGAACGGCATCGGCATCGTCGAAGAGCCGCGTCGCATCTATCCCTATCGGACACTGGCTGCGTCGCTCGTCGGCTTCGCCGACATCGACGGGCGCGGCGTTCGCGGCATCGAGCAGCAGGAAGACGACTGGCTGCGCGGAACCCCGCTGCGACTTCCTGTCGAGCGCGACGGCTCCGGACAGCTGCTGCTCCGCACCGGGAATCAGCAGTGGAGCACGGCAGGAGGCGACGTCGCGTTGACCCTCGACGCCACCATGCAATCGATCGCGGCTCAGGAGCTCAAGAGCGCCATCGAGCGCACGGGCGCCAAGGGCGGCGTCGTCGTGACCATGAACCCCTCGACCGGCGAGATCCTGGCGCTCGCCGAGACGCCCACATTCGATCCCAACCATTTCCGAAAGCTGCGCTACGCCGACACCCGGTCGCGCGCCTTTCTCGACGCCTCCGAACCCGGCTCGACCCTCAAGACCTTCCTGATCGCGGCGGCTCTCGAGAGCGGCGCCGTCACCGCGGAAGAAATCTTCGACTGCGAAGAAGGCTTCTTTCCGATTCCCGGCAAGATGATCCGCGACCACCACGCCTATGGCAAGCTCAGCACCGCTGACATCTTGCGCGTGTCGAGCAACATCGGCGCGGTCAAGATCGCAACCGCCCTCGGTCCCCAGCTCCACGTCGAGATGTTGCGGCGTTTCGGCTTTGGCGAGTCCACCGGCAGCGGATTCCCCGACGAGTCGTCGGGTCTGCTGCGAGTTTCCAAACGCTACCGGCCGGTGGACCAGGCCACCCTCGCCTTTGGCCAGGGCATGTCCGTCACCCCAATCCAGCTCGCCGCCGCGACCTCGGCCATCGCCAACGGCGGACGCCTGATGCAACCGAGCTTGGTGAACGCCCGCCGCGCGCCGCGCGGGAGCTGGCGCCCCATCCGGCCCCAGCTGGTCCATCGCGTGGTCTCGGAGCAAACTGCCAAGACGGTCCTGACGATGATGGAGGCGGTGGTAGGACCCAAGGGAACCGGCCGACGCGCCGCACTGCAGGGCGTGCGGGTCGCCGGCAAGACCGGTACCGCCCAGAAGTTCGACGCCATCGCCGGCCACTACTCCGAGGACGACTACATCGCCTGGTTCATCGGAATCGCCCCGGCCGACGCGCCCCGCCTCGTCATCGTGGCCGCCCTCGACGAGCCCCAGCGCCCGAACCATACTGGTGGATCGGCAGCGGCGCCGCTGTTCGCGAGCGTGGCCGCCGCACAGCTGGCCCGCTTCGGCATCTTGACGGAGCCGGTCCGAGCGCCGCAGCGACCGGCAGCCGCTCCGATCACACGAATCGCGTCCACCGCAGCGACATCGAAACCTGATGCAAACCGAAGGCGTTCGGCGACAGAGACCCTGGTGCCCCCCAAACCCGCAAAAACCGCCATGAAGAGACCGCCCGCACCTGCGGCGACCTCCACCTCGGTCGATCGCGAACTCGTGAGCCTCGACGGCCGCCTGCTGCTGCCCGATCTCCGCGGTCTGACCGTGGCCGAGGTCCGGGCCATCGCTCGCTCGGCCGGAATCGCCGTC
>JACZXC010000278.1 GCA_022571825.1 Myxococcales bacterium
TCTTGAAGGGCTAGCCGCCCAGAGTCACCGTCGCGCTGGCCAGCGCGACCAGGATCGCGACCCGACGGGCGTAGGGATGGGAGAGGATCTGGCGAATGCCCGTCCGCAGACCCTCCGTGTCCAACCCGGGAGCCATGTCGCGTGGGACGACCTCCTCCTCCGGCTCGATGGAGAGCGTCATCGGGCCGACGGCGCTCAGGGCGAACAGGCATGCCGCCGCGAAGAGGAGCCACTCCGTTCCCAATGAAGGGGCGATGAACGTCGCGAGCGCCGCACCGCCGAGTGCGCCCACCGAGCCGCCGATCGCGATCGAAGCGAAGAAACGCTTGCCCTGGGTGATTGTGAACAGGTCGCCGAGCAGCATCCAGAACGTGACGACGACGACGCTCGAGATGATGCCGCTCCAGACGTAGAGGGCGTAGTAGAGCCAGGGCCCCGGGGAGCGCATCGCCTGCCAGAATCCGAACACGGACGCCGCCGCCAGGAGCTGCAACAGGATCAATCTTCGCCGAAGGGAGTGTCCCGGCGTGCCACGCGCCGTGACGCGGACGATCCACAGGGCGAGAAGGGCGACGACGATGTAGACCCATGGCAGGCGCTCGACGGGGATGTTCGCGAGGAAGAGCGCGTCACGCCCGGTCTCCATCAGCGTATGCGCGGCGAGCAACAGACCGAGCGTGACGGTGGCGGTCCAACGGACGCGGTGCTCGCTGTCGTGCAGGGGTTCGCTCATGGTCAAGGACATTTCCGGGATCGGCCTGGAGGTCGTTCCGAAGCGCCGAATATAGCGGGACCCGGCGGGTTCTGACCCCACCGATCGAGGTCGGCTTCCCAATTCGCAAGGCGACCCCTACCTTGCGCCGAATGCGCGATCGCCTGCGAGCCATCTCCCGCCTCGTGACTCTCGCTTCCGTGCTGGTGACCGTCTTCGCTGGCGCGACGCGCATCGCCGCCGATTCCGACCGGGTGCGCGTGGCGGCGAGTGACCGATACGACAAGGGACGGGTGCACCGCTTCGCGTTTGGGGGCGGCTACCGGGATCTCTGGAAGACGAAGATCGAGCTCCCGCTTCTCGATCTCACGAAGGAGGGCGGCGGGCTCGTCCCCACCGGTCGCTTCGGCGGCCTGCAGACCGCGGTACTCGGGTTCAAGGGGCGCGACGGTCGACCCTACACGTTCCGCGGGACCGACAAGGACCCTTCGGCGGTGCTCGATCCTCAGCTCCATGACACCGTCATTCAGACGTTCGTTCAGGATCAGATGGCGGCTCAACATCCCGGAGGCCCGCTGGTTGCGGGCGTCATCTCCGAGGCCGCCGGTGTCCTGACGGTGCACGAGCAGATGGTCGTCATGCCGGACGATCCCGCGCTCGGCGAGTTTCGGGCCGAGTTCGCCGGCATGGTCGGCACGTTCTACGCGTATCCGCAGCCCGCGTCGGACGCCCATCCTGGCTTCCACGGTGCTAGCGAGATCATCGATCACGACGAGCTCTACGCGCGTCTCGCGCGGGGTCACGACGACGAGGTACTGGCGCAGGCCTTCCTGCGGGCGCGCCTCCTGGACCTCCTGCTCGGAGACTTCGATCGGCACCGGAAGCAGTGGCGCTGGGCGAGGCTCCCCGGCGAGCGCCGATGGCAGCCGATCCCCGAAGATCGCGACATGGCCTTCGTCCGTTACGACGGCGTCGGCCCGCGCGCGGCCTATCTCTACGTCCCCATCCTCCAGCGCTACGGGCCCGACTATCCGTGGATCAAGGGACTCACGCTGCACGGCTGGGAGCAGGATCGTTGGCTTCTCGCGGGACTCTCGTGGGACGAGTGGGAGCCGATCGTGCGCGATCTACAGGCGCGGATCACGGACCAGACCATCGACCGGGCGATCGAGGCTCTTCCGCCCGAGTATGCGGCTCTCGACGGCGATCGTCTCCGTGCCGATTTACGCGGACGCCGCGACCACCTGCCGAAAGGCGCGCGGAGCTTCTACGAGCACCTGGCGCGGGAGGTCGACGTGCAGGCCTCGAACGCGGCCGAGCAGGTGACGGTCCAAAGATCCGCGGACGGCCGGATGCTGGTAGAGGTGCGGGCACGCGAGCCCGAGGACGCCACGCCCGTATTCCGCCGGAGCTTCGATCCCAACGACACCGCGGAAGTGCGCGTGTATCTGCGCGGCGGAGACGACTCGGTCACCGTGACGGGCGAGCCCGGCTCG
Organism: Myxococcales bacterium; assembly: GCA_022571825.1. Classification (GTDB taxonomy): domain Bacteria; phylum Myxococcota_A; class UBA9160; order UBA9160; family SMWR01; genus JACZXC01. Next base: position 2,209 of record JACZXC010000278.1, read on the forward strand.
ATCCGGCTCCGGCTGATCGCGGCCGGCGGAAACAAGCTCGTCGACGACAGCGGGGGCGGAGCGACGCGCATCTACGACGCGGCGGGCTCCGTCGAGGTTCGGCTGGGGCCGGGAACCAAAGTCGATTCCCGGCCCTACCAGCCGCCGCCGTCGGACTCGGGATTCGTCGACGTAGAGAACGTCCCGCCTCGCGACTGGGGGTTCGATGTCATTCCGATACCGCAATTCGGCTACGAGAAAGACGTGGGCGCCTTTCTGGGCCTAGGCGTCATCACCACCCGATACGGCTTCCGCAAGCACCCCTGGAGCAGTCGGCACCAACTGACTGCAGGCTGGGCCACCGAGGCGAGCCAGCCCCGAATCCGGTACACGGGCGCGTTCCGGCACGAGAACTCGAGGCTCCTGACTCGACTGGACCTCCAGTACTCGGGAATCGAGATCCTGCGCTTCTACGGTTTGGGCAACGAGACCAGCGACAACCGGCCGGACCGGGTCTTTCGCGTCAAGAATCAGCAGGCTCGAGTCGAGCCGGCCGTCAGCCTGCCGATCGTGAGCGACCAGATCCGAATGGCGCTCGGCCCGTGGCTCGCGTACTCGAGAACGCGCGGTAGCGGCCGCCTGATCAACACGCTGAACCCGTACGGCGCAGGGCGCTTCGGCTCCATCGGAGCCTTCGTAAATCTGCAATTCGACAACCGTCGATCGCTGTCCGACGCCAGCAACCTGGCGTTCCCGTTCCACACGAATCCGGCGGCCGGCTATCCGACGGACGGCTTCTTCTTCGACGTGACGGGTCAGGTGAGCCCGCCGGTCTGGGACGTGGAGAAAACCTGGGGTTCGGTCGAAGGCTCCCTCTCGGGCTACCTCAGCCCGGGCGATGGTACTCGCGCGACCCTTGGCCTTCGCATCGGTGGGAAGCGGACTTTCGGAAGGACGCCGTACTACGCCGCCGCCTACATCGGGGGCGGAGAGTTCTTCAGCGGAGACATGAGCGTACGCGGCTACCGGGCTCAGCGCTTCGCGGGAGACGCGTCCGTGTTCGGAAACGCGGATCTCCGCATCTTCCTCACCCGCGTGAAGCTGGTCGTCCCGGGAGACCTCGGGGTGTTCGGTTTCGGCGACGTCGGGCGCGTATTCGTAGCCGGAGAAGGCTCGCGCCGATGGCACCCGAGCGGGGGCGGCGGCGTCTGGTTCGCGCCGTTGACGCGCACGAACACGATTAGCCTGGCGGTCGCGCGGAGCTCGGAAGAGACGCTCTTCTCCCTGCGATTCGGATTCCACTACTGAACGGAGCAAGTGTATGGATCTCTTCAAGAGTTTCGAGTCAGCACTTGGAGTGCTTCGGAGAGATCCAACTGCGATAGCGGCCGTCTCCCAAGATCAGGGCGCACTGGTTCCTGGCCTCTTTTTCGCTTCGCTTGCGGGGTTCCTCGGCATGCTTCCCGGAGGAATGACCGGAGCCCTTCTCATGCTTGTGGTTGCCCCCCTCGCGGTCTTCTCTGGCGTCTTCGTCCTCTTTCTCATTGCCAGGCTGTTGGGAGGATCCGGGAGCTACATGACACTTTGGCGGCCATGCTCGCACGCCTATCTGCTCAACGCCGTCGGTATCGCATTGTTTGTTCCTGCTCTCGGGCTGATCGTCGTAGTCATTTCATCCATCTACTATCTGATCGTCTTGGTCTCGATCGTGCAGGCGACACAGCACATCAGCCGAGGACGTGCGATCGCGGTCGCTATCATCCCGTTGGGACTACCGATCGTCCTGTACGCCCTTCTCTCGTACAACACATCGGATATACTCTTGCTCCATCCCTGATCTGGGTTAAACGAGCGTTTGCCCCCGTTACTACCCACCGACCAGGTCTCGTCCGTCGAGCCGACCGGCTGGGGGCGCTGTCGAAGCTGCCCGCGATAGGCGAAGCGGCCGGTCTCACCTCGGAGGCGGAGAGCGTGCGACTACGCGCTGCGATGGACCTGGGGAGAGTCTGGCCGGCGGCTCCCCGGGCGCGTGGGAACCAGCCCGCACGCGCCCTCGCCCCAGGGTAATCGGTCCGTTTCGGACCCAAAGGCAGGTGATTGACGCGACCCGGCCGATTACGCGAGAATGGGCGAGGACTTGAGAGCTTCCGTCCACAGAGGTCTTGCCGATGCACCGCCTGGGTCTTCTCCTGTTCGCCGCCGCTTCGTTGCTGCTCGCCTCGACTGCCGCGGGCATGAAGAGCTTCATCACCTTCGAGAGCGGCCCGGTCCGCCCACTCGCCCTCTCGCCCGACGGGACCAAGCTCTTCGCCCTCAACATCCCGGACAACCAGCTCGAGGTCTTCGACGTGGGCGCGGGCGGGGGCCTCACCCACTCGGTCGCCGTGCCGGTCGGCATGGAGCCCGTCGCCGTGGCGGCCCGCACCAACACCGAGGTGTGGGTCGTGAACCACCTCTCGGACAGCATCAGTATCGTCGACCTCTCGACCTCGCCGCCCCAGGTGGTCCGCACGCTTCTCGTGGGCGACGAGCCGCGCGACATCGTCTTTGCCGGCACCGGCAACCGCGCCTTCATCACCACGGCCCACCGGGGGCAGCACAGCACCCA
>JACZXC010000279.1 GCA_022571825.1 Myxococcales bacterium
GTTCCTGGGGGAGTCCCACGTTGCCTCGGATCTCCGCGATCGCATTCGGGATCCGGCGCCCGTCATACTCGTTCCCCTGATCGTGCTCGCCTTCTTCTCGGTCGCCGCCGGCTTTGCCGGTCTGCCCCAGGTCTACGGCGATTGGTTCCGGGTCGAGGAATCGAACAGCTTCGCGAACTTCCTGACCCCCGCCCTGGTCGAGGCCAAAACTCACGCCCTCAACCGCGGTACCGAGTATCGGATGGCGGGGGGCACCGTATTCATCGCTGCCATCGGCGCGGGACTCGCCTGGGTTCTCTACGTGGCCCGGCCCCAGCTTCACGAACGGATCGCCGATCGGGCGGGGGTATTCTATCGCCTGCTTCGGGACAAATACTACGTCGACGAAGCCTACGACGCGGTCCTGGTGCGTCCCCTGTTGCGGCTCTCTGACCGGATCTTGTACCGCGGAATCGATGCCGGAATCATCGATGGCATGGGCGTGAACGGCCTGGGCCGCAGCGTCCGCGGGTTCGCGTCCCACGCGCTCAAGTACGCCCATTCGGGTCTCACCCAGGGCTACCTCTTCCTCATGCTCGTCGGCGCGGTCGTCGTCGTTGGCTACCTGGCCGGGTAGGCGTCATGGCCCTGGACCAATCCCTGCTGACGATCATCACGTTCTTTCCACTGGCGGTGGCGTTGCTCTTGCTGGCGACCGGCGCCCTGTCGGCGGCCCTGGGCACCAACGGGCTTCCGGACTCGCTCTGGCGCGCGGTGGGCCTTGCCAGCACGGTCCTCACCTTCCTGCTCTCGCTCCAGCTCTTCGTGGCCTACGACCCCACCCAAACGGGGTTCCAGTTCGTGGAGCACGCCGCCTGGATGCCCGACTTCGGCATCTACTACTTCGTGGGGATCGACGGCATCAGCCTCCTGATGGTCTTGCTGACCACGTTCCTGATGCCGCTGGTCCTGCTGTCTTCCTGGACGGAAATCGCGAAGTCCGTGAGGGCCTATGTGTTCTTCATGCTGTTTCTCGAGACCGGCATGCTGGGCACGTTCGTCTCCCTCAACGTCTTCCAGTTCTACGTATTCTGGGAAGTGATGCTGATTCCGATGTACTTCATCATCGGAATCTGGGGCGGGCCGCGGCGGGTGTACGCCGCGGTGAAGTTCTTTCTCTTCACGATGTTTGGCTCTCTGCTCATGCTGGTGGCGATTCTCGTCGTCTACTATCTGAGCTGGGAGCAGACTGGCACGCTCAACTTCGATCTCGTCGCGCTGCCGGGGAGCGACGGAGCCGGGCTGATGGACGCCGCGATCCCGCTCTCTGGGCAGGCCCCGTGGTGGAAGACCCAGTATTGGCTCTTCGCCGCCTTTGCCCTTGCCTTCGCGATCAAGATTCCGCTGGTGCCCTTTCACACCTGGCTTCCCGATGCCCACGTCGAGGCGCCGACAGCGGGATCGGCGATCCTCGCCGGAGTCCTCCTGAAAATGGGGGCCTACGGCTTCCTTCGCTTCGGGCTCACGCTGTTTCCCAACGGAGCTATCGAGTTCGCGCCCATCATCCTGGGCCTGTCGCTGGTGGGGATCATCTACGGCTCCCTGGTCGCGATGGTCCAGCCCGACATCAAGAAGCTCGTGGCCTATTCGTCCGTGGCTCACCTGGGATTCGTGATGCTCGGAATCTTCGTCTTCAACGTCCAGGGCCTGACCGGGGGCGTGCTCCAGATGGTCAACCATGGCCTGTCGACGGGTGCGCTGTTTCTGCTGATCGGCATGCTCTACGAGCGCCGGCATACGCGGATGATCGCCGACCTGGGCGGGGTGGCGAAGCCGATGCCTGTCTTCGCCGCCTGCTTCGGGATCGTGACCATGTCGAGCATCGGCCTGCCGATGCTGAACGGCTTCGTCGGGGAGTTCCTGATACTGCTAGGCGTCTTCCTCGCGCATCCGGTGATGGCGGTGTTGGCGACCACGGGTGTCGTGTTGTCAGCCGTCTACATGCTGTGGATGTTCCGGCGGGTCATGTTCGGGCCGGTCGACCATGCCGAGAACCAGAAGCTCATCGACCTCGGGCTTCGCGAAAAGTTCGTCATCGTGGCGATCATGGTTCCCATCTTCTGGATCGGCATCTACCCCGAGACGTTCCTGGGCCGGATCCGGCCCTCGGTGATCGATCTCGTGGGTCATGTCGAGAGGGCCCGTGCGGCGGGAGAGGCGGCGCGTGCGATTCCCAGGTTGCCGGAGCTCTCCTCGGCGGTCGCGACGGAGCGACCATGACGCCGGTGCCCGATCTGAATCTGACGGTGGTCGCCCCGATCGGCTTTACCGGCATTGGCGCGATGGTCGTGCTGATGGGGGAGGTGTTTCTCTCCCGCACCAAGACGTTTCTGGGTCGGAAGGTTACGGAGGTCTGGATCGGCAGTGTCCTCGCCCTCGTGTCGATGGCCTTCCTCTCCCTCGCGCTCTACGCGGCCTGGATGACCTTCGCTTCCGGCGAGGCCGGCGTGTTCAATCCGGATCATCCGATGCTCCAGCTGGACTCGTTTTCCGCTCTGATCACGGCGGCGATCGCTCTGGCGTCCCTCTTGTCCTGCGCCCTGGCCATCACCTACCTCGTCGAGCTCCGCATCAACCACGGGGAATTCTACGCCCTGGTTCTGTTGTCGACCTCGGGAATGATGCTGATGGTGGCCGCGGTCGACTTCTTGGCCATGTTCCTGGGCCTCGAACTCATGAGCATTCCCATCTATGTGCTCGCGGGTTTCGACCGCCGGAAGTTGAGAAGCAACGAAGCGGCCCTCAAATATTTCGTGATCGGCTCCTTTGCGAGTGCGGTGATGCTCTACGGCATGGCGCTCCTCTACGGAACCGCCGGGTCCACGTCCTTCGACGCCGTCCGCAATGCCTTCGATCTCGCCAATCCGATGGCGGGGATCGGCCTGGGTCTGGTCGTCGTGGGGCTCGCCTTCAAGATCTCTGCGGTTCCCTTCCATCAGTGGACGCCCGACGTCTATGAGGGGGCTCCCTCGGTGGTGACCGCCTTCATGTCCGTGACGGTGAAGCTCGCCGCCTTCGCCACGTTGATGCGTCTGATCGCACTGGCCTTCGGGTCGGTTCCGGCTCTGCTGAATGTGTTGTGGTTGCTCGCCGCGCTCACGATCGTCGTTGGAAATGTGATGGCGGTGATCCAGGACAACGTGAAGCGTCTTCTCGCCTACTCGAGCATTGCCCACGCGGGTTACGTCTTGATCGGCTTTGTCACCGGAACCATCGAGGGCTATTCCGCCGTCATCTTCTATCTGTTCATCTACCTGTTCATGAATCTGGGGGCCTTTGGCGTGGTGGTGGCGCTGGCCCAGGGCGGGCAGGAATGCGAGAAGATCGCGTCCTTCGCGGGACTGGCCCGGCGGCGCCCGGCCCTGAGCGCGCTGATGACGGTATTCATGGTCTCCCTCGCCGGCATTCCGGGGACCGCGGGCTTCATCGCGAAGTTCTGGATCTTCGCCGCGGCCGTCAAGTCGGACATCATCGGGCTCACTATACTCGGCGTCCTGATGAGCGTCGTCTCCCTCTACTACTACCTTCGGATCCCGGTCATGATGTACATGCAGGAGCCCTCGGAGGAATCCGAGTCGCACGAGATCCCGACGGGAGAGGCGGTGGTGCTTGGGATCTGTGTCGTCGCGGTGCTCTTCTTTGGGATCTTTCCCAATGGGGGATTGGCCGGACCATTCGCCGAGCTCCAGGTTCTCGATTGGGCGCGAGATTCCGTGATGTTTCTCTTTGGCACGTAAACGAAAATCGCGTCGCCGCCGGGGTCGCGCCGGACCGCGCTCCACCAAAGCTGACGAGGTCGACGCGACACCGGAGCCCTGGGCACTCGGCATCGCGCGGCGGGTTTGGAGACAAGTGGCTCCCCTGGTGTGGGGGCTCGCGATCGCGCTGCTGCTGCGGGCCATGGTCATCGAGACCTTTTACGTTCCGTCGGAGTCGATGCTGCCCACCCTGCTGGTCGGAGACCACGTGATCGTGAACAAGTTCACCTACGGCGCCCGGATTCCCTGGGTCGGCTGGCGCCTTCCGGCGGTGCGCGACCCGGAGCGGGGGGAGGTGGCGATCTTCGAGCTGGGGACCGGGCCCGGGGGCAGGATCTGTCCCAGCGACCGCTGTCCGGATCTGCGGCGGGAAGGGTTTGTCAAGCGCATCATGGGTCTCCCCGGCGATACCCTCGCGGTTCGCGACGGCGTGGTGTATCTCAACGGAGAACCTCTGGTACTGGAAGAAACCGGAGAAGTTTTCCACGACGCCGCCGGGGAGCGACTTCCCATGCGAAGCGAGACCGTCGGCGACCACTCCCATATTGTCCTCGAACACCCCAAGCTCGCCGGCATCTCCCTGAGAGAGATCACGGTGCCCGAGGGGCACTACTTCTTCATGGGCGACCACCGCGACAACTCCAACGACAGCCGGGCCTGGGGAACCGTGCCGCGGGATGACCTCAAGGGACCCGTCACCATCATCTACTGGTCCTGGAACAACCGCGGAAGCTGGCTCTCCATGCTGAACCCCCTGACCTGGCTCCGCCTGCTCACCGGCGAAACCCGCTGGGCCCGCATCGGCGATTCCGTCGAGTAACTGCACTGGCGGGGACGGGAGCGGATCGCTCGGCGACGGCTACCCGATGTAGCCGAGGCTTCTCAGCATTTCGAGCTCTTCCGGATAGGCGTCATGGGCACCGAACCGCGCGATCATCCACTGGATCCGGCCGTCATAGGG
>JACZXC010000280.1 GCA_022571825.1 Myxococcales bacterium
CCAGACAGCTGTAGTGCCTTGTAAAGCGGCGAGACGCGAAATCAGCCACAGCCCGTCTCCGCGAAGGCCGGGTGAAAGAGGACCCGGCCTCCATGGCCGTCGAGAACTCCTGGGCTGACTTCATAGACTTGAAGAACTGCATCCAAGGCGGGACTGCCGTAGCTGAACCGCATGGGAGATGCCAAGGCGAAGCCGAAGCGGGCGTAGTAAGCGGGATCGCCGACCAGGAAAACCGCATGCCAGCCCAGCTCGCGACAACGCTCGAGGCCGGCCCGGATGAGCGCGCCGCCGATTCCAAGGCCTTGATGGGCTGGATCTACTGCGACGGGTGCGAGCCCCGCGAGACCGGACGGCTCTCCGGAAGACTCGATCGCCACGGGAGAGAAGAAAATGTGACCGAGAATCCGGCCGTCCTTCTCTGCGACGAGTGAGATGTAGGGTTCGGCCGACGACCGTAGGACTTCCACGAGATTGGCTTCGTTGCTGCGCTCGAACGCCGCCGTCAGGATCTCGAAGACGCGCGCATGATCGGCCTTCTCTTCGGATCGAATCGCGAGCATCGCGTCGTTATTCGGCTGCCGGCATCGTACCTGTGAATACGGTGCCCTCTGCAACAAAGCAGAGCTGGTTCCCGAACGGGTCGCTCAAGTAGAAGGACTCTTCACCCCAAGGGCGCCTGACGATCTGGCCCAGTGGGCCGACAGCGGGCGCATCACCTTCCGCCAGATCGCGGATCGGCGCTCAGCCGCTGGCGGCGCCTTGCCGCCGGGAGCGGAACGCCCTGTCGCTTCGTATCGTATATCCCGGCTCCAGTATATTCACGCGCCAGCCGGTTCTTCTCAGCGCCTCTTCTGTTGCTACGCGTGGTTGAATGAAGCAGCCGGTGGGCCATTGCCACTCTCTGACAGAGCCCGATGTGCGTAGTTGCGGACCTTGGGGCTGGGATCGAGTTCGGCGACCCGGCGCAGATGCGCAGTGACGTCTGTGCTGAGGAACGACGCGCCCGCCTTGCATGCGTCACAGCACAGCGCATGCACGGCGTGCCAGCGAACGCGGGGCACCGGGTCTTCGAGCATGTCGAGAATATGCGGAACGGCTCGAGCGTCCGGATGCTGGTCGAGGAGTTCGAGGCAGCAACGGCGAACCACGGGGCTCTCATGCGAGAGCCCCCAGATGAGGGCCGCGATCTTCTCGGTAGGAAGCTGCTTGCCGCGATTCTCGCGCGCACCGCGGCCCCCCGCAGACATCGCGTGAGCCGCCCGGTAGCGCTCCGCCGGGATCTTGAGGCGATCAACCACGTCGAAGTAGGCGTTCACGCACGGACTCCTTGCCGCCGCTCAACTTCGTCGTCTTGTCATGCGGTGCCCCATGGATCGTAGCTACCGAAATTCCAGAGGTGTCCTTCAGGATCGCGGCAGGAGTAGCCTCGTCCACCGTGGTCCTCGTCCTTGATGTCCATGACGATCTCTGCGCCCGCCGCGACGGCTCGCGCGTAGTGTTTATCCGCATCCTCGAGGATGATGTATGGGCTCTGAGAAGCGATATTTCCGAGAGCGGCGGGGGGTTTTTGGAGCTTGTCGAACTCACGATCGCCTGCTGAGCCCAGCATGATCATGCCGTTGCCGAAGACCAGCTGGGCGTGAGCAATCGTCCCATTCTCGCCGGGGACCACGAGGTGCTTCTCGAATCCAAAGGCCTCGCACAGCCACTCGAGGGCGGCAGGCGCATCCTGGTATCGCAGGGTCGGAATCACGGTTGTCGTCGTATTCTTTGCATTGTCGGCCATCTTGCTCTCCTCGAACGCGCATGAAACCGCATCTCGTACCGCTGCATGACGGATCAGCGCTCAGTTGCACTGCGGGCGCCAATCGCCCGTGCCGAGGCAACCAGCTGCGGTGCCATCAGGGTACCACCTTCGCACACGGCGCAGCGAGCGATGTCCGCTGAAGCGCGTTCTGAGTAGGCGTCCCCCGCAGATGATACGATGGTCGTGGAGGATGGATGGAGACATGACGAAAGCTCTCGACCACTTGATTCTTCCCGTGAACAATCGTGAGGAGAGCCTGGAGTTCTACACGAAGATTCTCGGCCTCAGCTACGTAGGGGAATGTGAGCCCTTCTCCGTGATTCGCGTTACGGAGGATTGTGTGATCCAGCTGGCACCCTGGGGCACACCGGGGGGCGGACACTTCGCATTCGCGATGGATCGCGAGGAGTTCGATGACGTGTTCCAGCGCATCAAGGATGCGGGGCTTGAATACGGCGATGCGTTCGACTCAGTCGGGAACATGAAGGGGCCAGGCGAGGCGGAAGGTGCGCGCGGGCCCACCCAGTCGCTGTACTGCTTCGACCCGAATCGGCATCTGATCGAGTTCGCGTACTATGAACGCTAGAGCGCGCGACACCACACCACCCTGTCAGGCGTCTGCTGAGGGAAAGACAGCCTCGTAGTGCTCTACCTCGGGAAAGGGATCATAGTAGTGATGGAGAAGATTCTTCCATTTCCGATACTCGGAAGATCCGCGAAAGCCCTCCGTGTGATCTTCTAGCGTCTCCCATTTCACCAGCAGGATGTAGCGCGAGGGCGTCTCGATACATCGCTGCAGCTGGTGGGAGACGTAGCCTTTCATCGACGAAAGGATGGACTGTGCCCGTCCGAAATCGTCTTGAAAACGAGCTTCTTCCCCAGGTTTTACATCGAGTCTCGCCACTTCCAGGATCATCGAATCGACGCCTACCGGACACGGGCTCCAGCTGTAATGGGACGCACTGCGACGCTCGTAGCACGCCTGCCATGAGCGCGTTGATGGGACATGAACGCGTTCAAGGTACGCCTGCCATGAGCGAATAAGCAACGTTGTAGCTGTCGAATGCGAGCGACACCGCGAGCGTGGCCAGAGCTGCCGTAAACCACCAAAAATAGAATCGGTCAAATCTGCTCGATGACTGGAGCAGCGGCCAACGGCCGGCGAAGTAGATCGCCAGAGGTGACCAGAGGAGGACGAAGGCGATGCTGGGAAAGCGCCCTGGACCCGAGACCCCAGCGACGAGATTGTAGGCAAGGGTCGAGACCACCATGACGACGGCCAGCCAGCGAGCTTCGCGTTTCCAGACGAGGAACACGACTGCCGCCGTGAAGACGAAGAACATCCAGCCGCGCCAGACATTCACCCAGAGCGGCAAGCCCTCCACGTAGGCTTGGAGGGCCAACTCGGTTGCCTGATAGCGTTCGAAGAGCTCCGTCCAGCTCACGGCTTCGAGCCAGGCCGCCCAACGGACTGGGCACCCAGCTGCAGCGCAGTGCCAGGCGGCAGACTACGCACGCGCGGCGAGGCCAAAGAGCCAGAGGCAAGCCCCGAACGCGACCGTGAAGGAGAGGGAGCGCAGCGGCGCCCGATTGCTGATGTAGAACAGACCGTGAAGCATTCGCGATGCGACGAATACGAGCGAAGCCGTGGCCGAGAGAGCTGCATCCGCTCCCGCCAAGTGCGCAACCGTCACAGCCGCCCCGAACACTGGCAGGGCTTCCCAGGAGTTCAGCTGAGCTGCGTTGGCGCGCGCTCCAGCCTCGTTGAGTGCTGCCGATTGGGTACGTGGATGGTTCGCGTCAATCGTTCCGAATTGTTGCTTCTTGTAGTACACACCCACGCCGGCCCACACGTAGGGGAGAAGGACAGCCACCAAGAGGCACCAGAACGGAGTGGTCAAAACATTGCTCCCTTTGCGCGTCTGCGCTTAACGGGCTCGGCTTGGACAACGCCGATGGGTGTCACCGACTGCGCCGATCCCAAAGAGGTTGGTTCCAGAGGGTACAGCGGAAGTTTGAAGCGATCTACTTGGCGTCCGCTTCATGCTCTTGTTGAGCAGCTTGACTACCGAAGATCGAGAAACCACGTCGAATCTACCTCCACTTCGATTGCGGGAGCGTGCGTCGGCAAGCAGTTCGAAAAGGACGTCGAGAGTGCTTGCGCGCTGACCGATGAGCTGCGTGAGATGACTGTGACGCTCCAGCGACCTGGATGTTTCCGTATCGTCGCAACGGTTTGAGATGAAGAAGACCATGCGGACTCATGCGGTGTGAGCCAGACAGCGATCAGCTCCGGCTCTTTCCGGATGGACTCAACGTTCAGACTCTCGTGAGATCTGTCGTTGAACCCGAGAGATGCGAGACAATGAGCAATCGTCTCTTCGCTGGAAGCCGCATCACCGAGAGTTCGAGGCAGGTGTGCGTGAAATGCGGTGTTGCACGCTTGGCAGCCAAGCACTGCGAACGCGGCGATGATTGCTCGGACTCGGCGTAACACGCTGCCTGACGGATCAGAGCCAACCCGCCGGCTCCATCGCAGCGCTGACTTCACGCGAGCCCACCCAGGCACTTCTCTACCTCTCTGGTGAATCGTGTGGGAGCGATCACGTTCGCGAAATGCTGTTGATTCTTCAGCTCGACGATCTGGGCACCAGCCAGAACTTCGTGAAGCGCGGTGGCGAGATCTCGAAATCGGGCAGGGCTCCGGGTACCCAGCAAGAAAAGGACAGGCACTCGGATCGCCCGAACAGCGGAGGCATCGAATTCGTAGGAGGCCATCGCGTCCAGTTCGGGCGGACTCGGACACGAAATTCAGGCCTGAGGTGATTTCAAAATATTCGGTGCGCGTCGTAGCGTTCGCCGCGAACGCGGAGCCGGACGCACGTTGGCACTGCTTACAGTGGCAGAAGCCAGCGGGACCGAGCTTGCCCGTGAC
>JACZXC010000014.1 GCA_022571825.1 Myxococcales bacterium
GTCTCGCGTGCGCTCGGTCGAGATCGACCGCGAATTTCGCAAGAAAAAGGACGGCCTGACCCCGTCGGATCACGCGCCGGTTTTCGCGGATCTGGACTGAGCCTGCGGGAGCAGTCGGCCTCCTAGCCCTCGTCGGGGGGGTCCTCGAGGACGCCGGCTTCGATCAGCTCTTGGATCTTCGCATCGGACAGTCCCAGCAACTCCGATGCGATCTGCCGCGTGTGTTCCCCCAGCTTGGGCGCCTGGAACACGATGGGGTCGGGGAGATCGGTTCCTCGAAACGCCGGACCTTCCAGAACCACCGGGCCGATCCCCGGCTGGTCGATGGGCTGAGGATAGCCGCGGGCGGCGAGATGCGGATCTTCGAAGTGGGTCCCGGCATGGGCGACCATGCCCGCGGGCACGCCGTGGCTCTGGAGCGTCTCCATCACGTTTCGCGAGCTTCGCTTCGCCGTCCAATCCTCCAGCCGCCGGTCGATTCGGTCCCGCGCGCGAATCCTCCCCTCGGTCGTCGCGAGCTCTGGGTCCTGGGCCCACGCCGGATCTCCGAGTGCGGTGCGGAGCCCTTGCCACTCGCTGTCGCTTCCGACGTTGACAACACACCAATCGTCCTCCCCCTCGCAGCGATAGCAGCCCCAGGGTGCACCGCGGGAGCTGGCGTTCCCGAGGGGCTTCACGCTGCCCGGGGCCAGGCTCTCCTGGGCCAACAGATCGGCCAGCAGGGCGATGGCGGCCTCGAACTGCGCCGCGTCGGCGTGCAGACCGCGCCCGGAACGCCGGCGCTGGATCAGCCCGGCGAGGACCACGAAGGCACCGAGGCGCCCGACGAAGTGGTCCGGGTACACATTGGTCGAACCGGCGGGCCGGTCCTCGTCCTCGGGGTAGTTCCAGAGGTGCTGCATGCCGCTGACCGGATGCGTGTTCGGTCCGTAACCGATCCAGTCCTTCCAGGGCCCGAAGGAGCCCACCATCTGGCTTGAGAAGGAGATGATCCGGGGATTGAGTTCGTGAAGCGCCGTGGCTCCCAGCCCGAGTCGATCCATCACCCCGGTGCCGTTGTTCTCGATCACGACGTCGGCCATGCAAACCAGGCGTTTGATCAGTTCGCGACCTTGCTCGGTCTTGAGATTGACGCCGAAGCCGAGCTTGCTTCGGCTCGATGACGCGAAGGGGGGATTCATGTAGGTGCCGAGGATGGTCCGAATGAAGTCCGGGGCCTGGCGGGTCTCGATCTTGATGACCTCGGCTCCGTATTCTGCCAGCAGTCGGCCCACCTCGACCCCCACCGCGCCCACGCCGAAGTCGAGTACCCGGAGTCCCTCGAGGGGGTGGGCGCCGGTTGAAGCGTCAGAATCCGTCGCCTCGAATCCATCGGTGATGGCGTCGTCGTCGTTTTCTCCCAGCAGTGGCGGTCCCGTCCGGGGGCCCATGCGTTCGCCGTCGATGGTGAAGAACCCCGACTGAACTTCGGCCTCCACGCCCTTCGCCACTTCGAGTCGACGGAAGCTGCCTCGCTCCAGGGTGTGCTCGTTCGAGAGGACCTCGGACGGCCTGAGCAGTGGAGTGGCCGGGATCCCGCGGGATTGGGCCTCCCGGGCGACGTCGACTTTCTTCTGGTCCCGGAAGAAGCCCTCGATGGCGGGAACGATGACGTCCATCTTCATCAGGCGGGCGACGAATGCGTTGAGTGCCGGGTCGCGGAGCTCTTCTGGATTTCCGATCCAGTTCAGCAGGGCGCGCCAGTGGTGCTCGACGAGAATGATCATTCGAATGTAGCCGTCCGCACAGCGATACAGGGTGTAGATGCCGGCGCCCGCTCGGGCACCGCTGTTCTTCATGACCGAATAGCTCGGCAGGGCCCAGTCGCTGAGGTTGGCCACGGACTCCATCACCGAGACGTCGATGTGCTGACCGCGTTGGGTTCGAAGTCGTTTGAAGACGGCGAGCAGAGTGGCGTACGCTGCGGTGGCCCCCGTGGCGTCGTAGGCGAGGGCGCCCGGAGCCACGAGCGGCGGCTTTGCGAAGATCCCCGCGCGGTGCATCATGCCGCCCATCGCGAATCCGATCATGTCGGTGCCGCGATAGTCACGATAGGGGCCGGTCTGGCCGAAATCGGTGATCGACACCAGAACCAGCTTGGGATAGCGCTCGCAGAGGGCTCTGGGATGGAGTTCATGTCTCGCCAGGGTGCCGGGGGCGTAGGACTCGATCAAGACGTCGGCCGAGTCCAGGAGTTCGTGGAGCCGCTCCCGTCCGGAGGGGGTGGCGATGTCGAGGGTAGTACCCCGCTTCCCGGCGTTCCGCACCGCGAAGTACAGGCTCGCCGGGCGATTCGGGGCGCCGTTTCGGACGCCCGACCGGTCGATCTGTGGGACGAAGGGCGGTAGCCGCCGCGAGATCGCGCCCTCCGGCGGTTCGACCCGGACGACGTCTGCCCCCAGGTCGGCGAGGAGTCGCCCACACAGTTCGCCTTTCTCGTCGGCCAGATCGACAACCCGGATTCCGTCGAGCGGTCGCATAGGGGTCCCCTCGGTTCTCGTTCCCGCCCCACTGTACGGACTGCCGCGGAGTAGATTCAAGCGCGCGCGGCCAGAATTCGCTCGATGTGACAGAATGGTCCCCTGCCGTCGATGGAGAGCCCCTGTGTCGACACTGAAGCTAGGTCTGCAGCTCGGCTACTGGGGCGCCCAGCGCCCCGATGACCTGGTCCCGATCGCACAAGAGGCCGAACGCCTCGGCTTCGACTCGGTCTGGACCGCCGAAGCCTGGGGCTCGGACGCGTTCACCCCGCTGGCGTGGATCGGCGCCCACACCACACGGATCCGACTCGGAACCTCGGTTGTTCAGCTCTCGGCGCGCACGCCGACGGCGACGGCCATGGCGGCGCTCACCCTCGACCACCTGTCCAACGGGCGGGTCATTCTCGGATTGGGGGTCTCGGGCCCCCAGGTGGTCGAGGGCTGGTACGGTCAACCGTTCTCGAAGCCCCTGGCGCGCACCCGCGAATACATCGACGTGATTCGCCAGGTTCTGCGCCGGGATGCACCGGTCACCAATCCGGGCGAACACTACCCGCTTCCCTACACCGGTGCGGGCTCCTGGGGCATGGGAAAGCCGCTCCGCTCGATCACCCATCCGTTGCGGGCGGACGTACCGATCTTCCTGGGCGCCGAGGGCCCCAAGAACGTCGCTCTCGCGGCGGAGATCGCCGATGGATGGCTCCCGCTCTACTATTCGCCCTACCGGAACGAGGTCTACGCCAAGTCCCTCGCCGAGGCGAAGCCCGGCTTCGAGATCGCCCAGTTCGTGATGGTCCAGATCAACGACGACGTGGAGGCGGCGCTGATGCCCGTGAAGTCGATGCTGGGCTTCTACATCGGCGGCATGGGCTCCAAGAAGCGAAACTTTCACCTCGAGCTCATGAGTCGCATGGGCTTCGAGGCCGAGGCCCACAAGATCCAGGAGCTCTTTTTCGAGGGGAAGCGGGCCGAGGCGATCGCGGTGGTTCCCGATCAATTCGCCGACGAGATCTCGCTGGTCGGACCCGTCGAGCGAATCCGCGATCGTCTCGAAGCCTGGAAGGAGACTCCGGTGACCGGGCTGCTTCTGGCCAACCGCGACCCCGAGACCCTGCGCACCATGGCGGAACTCGTGAGCTAGGAGGCCGAGACCTGCTACTTCCGCGGCCTTCGGCCTTGGAGGCCTCCACGCAGCGGTCTCAGCGACAGCGTTCAGGGAGCATGGAAGTCGGCCCCTCGGCCGACTGGGCTCTCTCCTCTTCCGAAGGCGAGCGCGAGGCCCGGCCGAGCGAGCGAGAATGCCCCGCAGCCGATGAGCCCTGGGCTATCGGATGTAGCCGAGCTCCCGCAGACGCCGCGCCGACTCGGAGTCGAGATCGTCGAAGGCCGCGGGTCGTCCCGAATTCGACTGAAGTTCGGCCGGCAGCGGTGGCTCGCCTCCGGCCCGCTCGACGAACCCGTCGAGGAGCGCGCGAAGCCGATGCTCGATCTCGGCCGAGTCCGGCGTGCCCGCCAGGTTGCGCAGCTCCTCCGGATCCCGCGCCAGATCGAACAGCGCGTGGCGGCCACTCGATGACCACACGAAACGCCAATCCCCCGCTTCCACCGAGCGCAATCGGTGCAGGTACGGCTCGAAAATCTCCCGTTTCGCCTCGAGGGCGTCCGGAGAGAAGAGATCCAGGACCTGGAGGGGGTAGTAGTACTCGGCGAAGATCGGATGCTCGCCCGGGTCTCCCAGGATGTCGCGCCCGGAGATTGCGCCGGTGGGGGGCTCGATGCCGCACTGGCGAAGCACGGTGGCGAAGAGGTCGACCAGGCCGACGGGTTCGGATCGCACCTCGCCGGCGCGACGACCGTCGGGAAGGATCAGGATCAGCGGAATCCGCACGGTCGTTCGGTACAGACTGAACACGTGACGAAAGTGACCGTGATCGCCGATGTTCTCGCCGTGGTCCGAGGTGATCACCAACAGGGTGTCGTCGGCGTGGCCGGACCGCTCCAAGCTGTCCACCAGGGCTCCGACCAGCGCGTCGACGCGGGCCACCTCGCCGTCGTACAGGTCGTTCAGCACGGCGAACTCCCGGGCCGAGATCGAGCCCGGGTCCAGGTAGTAGCCGGCGGCGTTGCGTCGGAGAGTGGATCGCACCAGGGCGGGATCCGTATCCGGCGACAGGAACTGCGATCGATGCGGTTCCGGCGGCGCATAGGGACCATGCGGTTCGATGTAGTTCGCGAACACGAAGAAAGGCCGATCGGGCTCGAGGCCCGCCAGGAATCGGGTCACGGCTCCGAGGTTCGGGTGGAGATACGGATCGGGGTCGCGCTCCTCGTTGTCCCTCCAGGTCTCGACGAATGTGTCGAAGCCGCGGTCGAGTCCGGTCCTCGGGCCCACCAGGGGGTTGTCCGAGGCGGCGAAGGTCGCGTAGCCATGGGCCCCCAGGATCTCGGCCAGGGTCGACGCGCTGCCCGTGAGGCGAACGTGCTCCTGGGTCGCGCCGTGGAGAATCGGAAACAGTCCCGTGAACAGCGACGCGTGGGCAGGCACCGTCCAGCTCGAGGTGGAGGAGGCGTTCTCGAACCGGACGCCGCGAGCGCACAGCGCGTCGATGTGGGGCGTCGTGGGCCTCTCGTAGCCGTAGCAGGAGACGCGGTCGGCGCGGAGGGTGTCGATGACGACGATCAGCACGTTGGGGCGTGGGCCCGTCGATGCGGTGCAGCCGGCCAACGCCAGCACCAGCGCCCGTGCGAATACCGCCGTCAGACGCCCGACGCGCAGCCGACCCGACATGGCGGCGATGCTAGCGCGGGACCGCCGGGGACCCCGTCGAGGACGGGACCTCCGACCGGGCCTGGTCGAGCTCGCTGCTATGCTGCGCGCCGCGACGCGGAGGAATTCACGTGACGGAGGGCGCGGGGTCGGGCGACGCGCCGCTGGCCCGACTGCTGGAGTGCCTCGACCTGGACACCCTCGACCGCGATCTCTTCCTCGGGGATCCGGGGAAGGGCGAAGGTCGCCTGTTCGGCGGAATGGTGGCGGCGCAATGCGTGATCGCCGCGGGTCGGACGGTCGCGTCCGAGCGCAGGCTCCACTCCCTTCACAGCTACTTTCTGCGTCCGGGGCGCCACGACCGGCCGATTCGGATGGTGGTCGACCGCATTCGAGAGGGCCGCAGCTTCACCACCCGTCGGGTTCAGGCGTATCAGAGCGGCGAGGCCATCTTCACCATGTCGGCGAGCTTCACCCTCCCCGAGGAGGGAATCTCCCACCAGGAACCCATGCCGGATGCGCCGCCGCCGGATGGTCTTTCCGAGTGGGAAGAGATGCGCGCCCGCATGCAGGGGGTTCCGAAGCGCTCTTCGACCCACAGCAACGCGGTGGAGCTGCGGATGGTCGACCCGCCACCCTTCGAGCCGGGAGAGCGCAGCCCCGCCTATCAGCGCAGCTGGATGCGGGTCCGTGGAACCCTTCCCGAAGATCCCCTCGTCCACACCGCGCTCCTCGTCTATGCCACCGACCGCACCCTGCTGATGACGGCGGCGCGTCCCCATGGGCTCCCCTGGGGTCGCCGCATGAGCGCGAGCCTCGACCACACGGTCTGGATCCACCGGCCGGTCCTCTTCGACGACTGGATCTTCTTCGTGAGCGAGAGCCCCGTGGCCCACGCTGCCCGGGGTCTCATCTTCGGCGCGCTCTATCAGCCCGACGGGAACCGCCTGGCATCGGTGGCCCAGGAGGGCCTGATCCGGATGCTCGCAAAGAAGGACTAACGTTCGGCGTAGACCGCGTCGGTGATCTCGAAGGCGCCTTCTTCCAGGTTCCCGCGTTGCTCGAGGCGGTATTCTCGGACCCGCGCTCCCGCGAAGACGTCGTCCTGCACCGCCGCGAGCCGCTCGAGGGTCGCGGCGGTGGCGCCGACGGTGAGAGTCTCGACTGCACGCCCCATGGAAACCTCGGCGTCGGCTTTGGCCTTGTTGATGGCGCTCCAACACGCTGTGGCCAGGTCGAAGCTCCCTTCGTCGCCCGGAGCCGGCACGTCCCGAAAGTCCATCGCGCTGGGCCAGGTTGCTCGATGGATGCTCGGTTGCGCGGTCTCCTGGGCGAAGGCCCAGGACCAGACTTCCTCGGTGATGTAGGGCTGGAACGGTGCGAAGAGGCGGAGCAGCACGTTCAGGCCCAGACGCAACGCCGCGACGGCCGAGCCGCGTCCGGCCGGGTCGCCCTCGCTGCGCGCCCGGCTCTTCGCGAGCTCGATGAAGGTATCGGTGAAGTAGTTCCAGAAGAAGCTCTCGGTCTCGACCAGGGCCTGCGCGTGGTCGAGTTCCTCGAAAGCGTCGGTCGCACGCGCGACCAGCTGCCTCAGCTTCGCGGCGAAGGCGCGGTCGAGCTCATTGTGCAAGGTTTCGATCTCGAGGCGCTCGGTGGTCTGGGAGAGTACGAACTTTCCCGCGTTGTAGATCTTCGTGGCCAGGCGCTTGCCCACCTTGAATATCTTCTCGTCGATCGCCGTGTCCGTCCCCAGACGCGCGCTGGCGGACCAGTAGCGCGCTCCATCCGCCGTGTATTTCTCGAGCAGGGGCATCGGCGTGATCGCGTTTCCGAGGCTCTTCGACATTTTCTTGCGCTCGGGATCGAGCACCCAACCCGAGACGACGACGTGTTTCCAGGGGATCGATCCCTCGTGAAGAAGCGCCTTTGCAATCGTGTAGAACGCCCAGGTACGGATGATCTCGTGGGCCTGGGGTCGGACGTCCGCGGGGAAGAGCTTTTTGTGACGCGCTGGATCGAGCCGCCAGTGCGAACCGATCTGGGGGGTGAGCGAGCTGGTGAACCAGGTGTCGAAGACGTCCGCCTCACCGGTGAATCCGCCGGGCCGGTCGCGCTGGGCCCCGTCGGCGCCCTTGGGCGCCTCGGTGATCGGATCGACGGGCATCTGGTCGGGCTCGGCGACGATCGGGTTGACGTAGTCGGGCTTCCCTTCGGCGTCGAGGGGATACCAGACGGGGATGGGCACGCCGAAGTAGCGCTGGCGGCTGATGCACCAGTCGAGTTGGAGGTTCTCGGTCCAGTCGCGGAACCGAGCCCGCATGAAATCGGGATGCCACTGGACCTCGTCGCCCTTGGCCAGGAGCTCGGCCTTCTTGTCCAGCAGCCGAACGAACCACTGGCGAGTCGGAACGTATTCGAGGGGGCGTTCTCCCCGTTCGTAAAACTTGATGGCGTGTCGGATGACCTCGGGCTCCGACTGAAGCGGAGCGCCGCCACCGGTCGCGCTCCCGGCCGGCTCGCGCAGCAGCTCCACCATCCGCTTGCGTGCCTGGCTCACGGTCTTGTTCGCGATCTCGGCGTAGGTGCGATTGGCCGAATCGGCGTCGAGACTCGGGAACGCATCGGTGCCGAACTCGACGGTCAGCAGCCTGCCGTTCCGGCCGATCAGCTGGCGAAGGACGAGCCCCTGCTCCCGCCACCACTCGACGTCGGTGGCATCGCCGAAGGTGCAGACCATCAGAATGCCGGTTCCCTTGTCCGGGTCGGCCCTCTCGCTGGGGAAGATGGGAACGGGCACTCGGAAGAGAGGCGTGATCGCCCGCTCTGCGAAAAGATGCCGGTAGCGTTCGTCGTCGGGATGGGCGGTGACGCCGACGCACGCCGGGAGAAGCTCCGGGCGGGTCGTGGAGATCGTGAAGCGGCGATCGGTGCCTTCGACTCCGAACTCGATCTGGTGGGTGGCGCCGGCCTGCTCTCGATCCACCACGTCGGCCTGGGCCAGCGCCATCTGGAAATCGACGTCCCACATGAAGGGCGCGTGGGCGGTGTACACGTGGCCCTTCTCGAAAAGGTCGCGGAAGCTCAGCTGTGCCAGCTGTCGGCTGCGATCGTCGACGGTGGCGTACTCCTCGCGCCAATCCACGGACAGGCCGGCCCGACGCCACAGCTGCTTGAACGCCTTTTCGTCCTCCCGCGTTACGTCATGGCACAACTCGATGAAGTTCTGGCGCGAGACGATTCGCGGGCGATCCTTGCGCTGCTTGGCCGTGGCGGGCTCGAGTCGCAGGCTGGAATCGTATTCGGCTCCCGGGTCGCAGCGCACGTGGAAGTAGTTCTGCACCCGGCGCTCGGTGGGAACGCCGTTGTCGTCCCAGCCCATCGGGTAGAAGATGTTGAACCCGCGCATGCGTTTGTAGCGGACGAGCAGGTCGGTGTGGGTGTAGGAGAAGATATGACCGATATGAAGGGAGCCCGAGACCGTGGGCGGCGGGGTATCGACGACGAAGGTTTCGCTCCGCGGCCGCGACGGATCGTAGTGGTAGGTACCCTGCTTCTCCCACTCGGCGTCCCACCGCCGCTCCGCCTCGGCCGCGTCGAAATGCTTCGGGATGGCTTCGGGATCGATGCACAGAAAGTGCTTGGTTTCGGCTCCCACGATGATTCCTCCGAGCCTCGGCTCGGCCCCGCGCTCGGTCGTTTGAAGCCGGGTAGCATAACCCCTCTCTGAACCATTAGGGTTTTGGCCACCCATGACGTCAACGGCAGCCCGGATTGTCTTCGGAGCCCTGGTCGGGTGCGTGCTGGGCCTGGTGTTGACGGCCAGTGGAGCCCTCGAGCGGGTCGGACTGCGGGGTCCCCGCCCCTCGCCGTCCGCGGCGGCCACCCTGCCTTCCATCGGCGAGGAAGGCCACTCGTCGTTCGCCCTGCTGGCCAGGAGGGCGGCACCGGGGGTGGTGAACGTCCACACGTCGAAGACGGTGGTGCGAAGCCCGGTACGGCCCCCGTTCCCCGGCCTCTTCGGCAATCCATTCGGGCGCTATTCCGCCCCCACGGCCCGGGAAGTGCGGGTTCCGAGCCTGGGAACCGGATTTATCATCTCCGCCGACGGCTACATCGTCACCAACAATCACGTCGTCGACGGGGTCGACACAATCGATGTGATGTTCTCGGATGGGAGCGAGGCGTCCGCCGCGATCGTCGGCCAGGATCCGAAGACCGATCTGGCCCTGATCCGCGTCGCGAATCGACAAGACCTTCACGCGCTTCCGCTCGGAGACTCCGATGCGATCCTTCCCGGCGACTGGGTCATCGCCATCGGCAATCCCTTCGGGCTCGGGCATACCGTGACGGTGGGGATCGTGAGCGCCAAGGGTCGAGATATCGGCCAGGCTCCCTACGACGACCTGATCCAGACCGACGCCGCGATCAGTCCCGGCAACTCCGGGGGCCCGCTCCTGAATACGGCGGGAGAGGTGATCGGCATCAATACGTTGATCAGCCCGGACGCCAACACGATCGGCTTTGCCCTCCCCATCAATCTCGCCAAGGAGATCGTGCCTCAGCTCCAGGCCTCGGGCCGTGTGATTCGGGGATTCCTCGGCGTCAAGGTTCAGCCCCTCACGGCGGAGATCGCGGCGGTCTTTGGCCTGCCCGGACGAGAGGGCGCGCTGATCCGTCACGTCGAACCGGGCGGACCGGCCGAGAACGGGGGGTTGCGGCGCGGCGACGTGATCGTCGGCTACCGGGGCCAGC
Source organism: Myxococcales bacterium (assembly GCA_022571825.1). Classification (GTDB taxonomy): domain Bacteria; phylum Myxococcota_A; class UBA9160; order UBA9160; family SMWR01; genus JACZXC01. Next base: position 10,039 of record JACZXC010000014.1, read on the forward strand.
GGGTTCGCAGGATACGAGACCTTCCCCGAGCGGTGTCGCGCACGGCTGTGGGCTCGGAGGTCGACGTCGAGATCATCCGCGAGGGGTCTCCCCACACCGTGACCGTCCGGATCGCGGAGCTCCCGGACCCCGAGCTCGCCCGCCGGCGGGCCATGGCAGCTCGCCAGACCCCGACCTTTGGGTTGCGCGTGGAGGATCCGGTGCCCGGCGTGCGTCAGCGGCTCGGCATGGACGCCCGGGGGGGAGTGGTGATCGCGGCCGTCGATCCCAACAGCGGAGCCGCCCAGGCGGGCTTGCAACCGGGCGATGCGCTGCTCGAGCTGAACCGCAGGGCCATCGAGAATTCCCAAGATCTGCGGCAACGGCTGGAAAGGGCGGGCCCTCGAGTCCTGTTCCTCGTGCTCCGCGGCAGCCAGACCCTCTTCGTCCCCGTCGCCCGCTACCCCTCATAGGTGTCTTGCGCCGCGCCCGAGGGGAGGATATTTTCCCGCTTCCCGGTTCGAGGTCCGAGTTCCATGGCGAAGAAATCCCAGGTCTTGCGGGATCGGAAGCGCGAGATTCTGATCAAGAAGCGTGCCGAGCAGCGCGCGGAACTGCGCAAGCGGCTCAAGGACCGGAATGTCTCGATCGCCGAAAAGATCGAGATTCAGGAGAAGTTCGCCAAGCTCGGCCGCAACTCGTGCCCGACTCGGCTCAACCGGCGCTGCCTGATCTCGGGACGCTCGCGCAGCTATTACCGCAAGTTCGGCATCTCGCGCATTGCGCTGCGCGAGCTCGCCCTCACCGGGCAGCTGCCGGGGATGCGGAAGTCGAGCTGGTAGCGGAGCCCCGACCGTGAAGCCGGGGATCCATCCCGCCTACCACAGCGTGCTCTTTATCGACACGGCGACCGGCGCCGAGTGGATCACCCGTTCGACGCTCACCTCCAGAGAGAAGCGCGAGGTCGATGGGGAGGAGATCTCGGTGGTTCGTCTCGAGATCTCGTCCCACAGCCATCCGTTCTGGACCGGGAAGATGCGCGAACTCGATGCCGACGGGAAGATCGACCGCTTCCGCCGCCGCTACGGCTCGGTCAAAAAGGCCGAAGACAGCTAGTTCGATGCAGCGGCCTTCGGGCCCGGTCCCGACAGCGCCTTCCTCACCCGTCGCTTGATCCGGAGCGCCTCGGGCGCGAGCTTGACGTCCGCCGTACCCAACAGAAACGCATCCAGGCCGCCGGCCCGAATCACCGAGCGCAGCGCACGGGTGCAGACGCGCATGGGCACCGGACGCCGAAGCGCGTCGCTGTAGAGCCTGGTCCGCTGAAGGTTGGGATTGAAGCGCCGGTTCGACTTGACGTTCGAGTGAGAGACGTTGTGACCGAACTGAGGCTGCTTCCCGGTGAGCTGACAGCGCTGGGCCATGACCTTCCGAGTCTCCCCCGTCTCCGAGTCCCGCCGAAGGGGGCGGGCGTTGGTGGGAGCCTCGGGAATAGCGACCGGCCGCTTCCGGGTCAAGCCGGAGGCGGTCGAGGGGGGGGGCTGATCGGAACCCCCTGGGGCGTTTCCGCGCCTGGCTGCTAGGGAATATGCCGTAGAATCGTGTCCCCCCAGAACTCTACGAAGGAGGGCCTCATGGCGTTCCACGGGAAGCTAGCCCTGGTGACCGGTGCCGGGAGCGGGATGGGTCGACTGGCTGCACGGCAGCTGGCTCAAGCCGGTGCTTCGGTCGCGGCCCTCGACGTCGACGAAGCCGGGCTGGTCGAGACGGCAGCCGGCCTGGCATCGGTTCGATCCTCCACGCTGGACGTGACCGACGCCCGTGCCGTGATCGCGGAGGTCAAGGAGATCGAGTCCGAGCTGGGGCCCGTCGATCGGGTCTACAACGCTGCGGCGATCATGCCCACCTCCCTGCTGATGGATCAGGACGTGGACGAGATTCACCGCATCATGGACATCAACTACGGCGGCCTCGTGAACGTCACGATGGCGACGCTTCCGGGAATGCTGGAACGGGGCCGGGGCGATCTGATCCAGTTTGCGTCGCTGGCGGGGTGGATCCCGACCCTTCACTTCGGCGCGTACAATGCCTCGAAGTTCGCGGTGGTGGCCTTCAGCGAGGTTCTCTACCACGAGACGCGCGCACGCGGAGTGCGGATCGCCTGCGTTTGCCCACCCCCGGTGGCGACTCCCCTGCTCGATCAGGCCAAGAGCAAGCCCAAGCTCCTGGACCAGTCGCCCCCGATCGAGCCGGCGGTCGTCCTCGCGGCCATCGAGCGTTCCCTCGAAGCCGGAAAACTCTGGGTATATCCCGGACGCGGGTCGGCTGTGGCCTGGCGGTTGCGGCGATTCATGCCGGGGCTCGTGTGGCGAAGGATTCATCAGATCGAAGGCCTCTGAGTCGCCTCGCTCGCTGATGGCTGGCTCGGAGGACGTCCGCCGACCGCTTTCCCGTGGGAGTGTCGCGGCACTGGCGGCGCTGTTGCTGCTCGTCGCCGGGTTCCACGCCACCGTCCTCGGATGGGCGCCCGAGCCCGGGCTGTTTGGGGACGAAGGGCACTACCTCGGATTCGCAAACCGGGACGCCCGGGAGGGAACCACGGGGCTCCTGCCGGGGAATCTGCGTTTCGACCGCAGGCCCGAGTTCGGATCGCGTCTCTACGCGCAGTTGGCGGGGGACGGAGTCGACAACGATTCCCTGCTGCGTCGGATCGGTGGGCTCCAGCTCGCGATGCTGCTCGGTCTGATCGCAGCGGGTTTCGCCCAGGGGCGAATGCTCGGACTGGGGTCGATCGGACTCCTCACCGCTTCGGCCCTGCTGGGACTCTCGCCGTGGGTGGGATTCTATGTGTACTCCGCCTGGCCGGAGATTCCCCACCTGTTCTTCCTGGCCCTGGCCTTCGTGTGCTTGCTGGGTTACGCGAACTCAATGCGCCTGGCCTGGCTCGTCGGCGCCGGCCTGGCCCTGGGCTACGCGCTTTTCACCCGGGGAACCATCAACGCGTTCGTGCCGGTGGTGGTGATCTTCGTCGGCGCCGCGACGGCCTGGAAGCTTTCCGCGGAGTCTCGGCGCTTGCGCTGGACCCGCTCGGCCGCCGCCAGCGGCACCCTTGTTGTGTGTCTCATCGGCGTGGTTGCGCCCCAGCTCTACCGGAATGCGGAAGCCGGACACGGGTGGAGCCTGGCGGCGAACCGGTGGGATGCCCTCGAGGCGGGAATCCGCGCTCACCACACGGATTACCTCGACCCCCGGCCTCCGATGGGCGAGCGGTGGGAAATCAGCCGGACCTATCGAGACCAGGGCGAGACCTGGAACCAACGCGAAGCCCGGGCGCGCGAGCGGACCCTCGCCTACATCGCTTCGGTGCCCCTCACCCAGCTCCTCGCAGACCAGAGTCGGAAGCTCGGCTGGTGTCTGCTGGTCAGCGAGGCTTTCTTCGAGCAGTCGATCGGCTTCCGCGGGCGCTGGGGGAAACCGGCGCCCCGGTGGCTTCGGCTCCTGCGTCCCCCGGCGCGCGCCCTCTGGTACGCCACCCTCGCCCTGGGTTTGGTCGGGATCGTGCTGATGGTCTCTGGCAGCCCGGGGTGGCTGCTGCTGGCACTGTTCGTCGCGTACATTCTGCTCGCTCTCTTCGCGGTTCCGATGAAGATCCGCTATGCGCTCCCCATGCTTCCGACGCTCTGCCTCTTTGCCGGAGCCAGCGTGGAACGCATCTGGGTCGCCGCCCGTGCCCGCGCGAAATGAAAACTGGTTTGAAGCCCACCCGAAGAGCGCCGGGTGGCTGCTCGGACTCGCACTGCTCGCCGCCGTCGAGCTCTCGGTGCGGGCCGCGGCCTCCCTCGATTTCTGGGAACATCACACCTACCCGATCACGGCCAAGCCGACCTTCTGGAGCGACGTCGATCGAAGCTTCGGGGCGTGGCACTACCCCAACGTCGATTTCCTCCACAAGTCCTCCTGCTTCGAGGTTCGGGTCCGAAGCAACGCCCACGGGGCCCGGGACCGGGAACGATCGCGGCTCGCCGAGGGCCGGCGCCGCTTCGTCGTCCTCGGGGACTCCTATGCCGAGGGCTGGGGGGTCGAAGATCACCAGCGGGTGACCGACCTTCTCGAGGCCGAGAACGGGATCGAGTTCCTCAATTTTGGGTCTGCCGGCCACGGGTCGATTCAGGAGTGGTTGCTCTACGAGCGTCTCGGCCGGCAGTTCGAACACAGCGACGTGATCGTCCTGATGCTTCCGGACAACGACTTCGCCGACAACGATCCGGCCTACTTCGCCCCGACCCACTATCGGCCCTATCTCCGCCGGGTCGGCGACGACTTCGAGGTCTACTACACCACGAGCTGGGTTCTGGCGTATCGGCGAGGCGTGAGGAGCCAGACCCGCGTCATCCTGAACCGGGTGCTGAACCGGCTCTACGCCGCCAACCTCGTCTTCGGATTCGCGACTCGTCACCCGGCGCCCCGAACCAAAGCCGCGGACCGACGGCCCTACGACGACTTCTCCGAGGCGGGACTCGAAGTCCTGCTCTATAGCTACCGCAAGATCCTGGAAGCCGCCGGGACCCGTAACGTCTATCTCTTTACGATTCCCAGGCACCGAGACTTCGAGCAGTATCTGGCGTCGGGATACGACTTTCGCATCGTCGCCGCGCTCTCGGACTTCGCCGATCGCTTCGACAATTTCTACTATCGGGACCTGATGCCGGAGTTCATCGAGCACCTGGGCGACGGCCGAAAGCCCTACAAGCACTTCTTCCTCCCCTGCAACGCACACTGGTCTCCGCTCGGTCACCGCATTGCCGCCGACGCAATCGGTGATCTGATCAACGCCCAGCCTCCCCGATGATCCGGATTCCGGGTCCCCCGGTCCGCGCCCTGCACGTCCTGGTGCTGTTTTGCTTCGCCCTGGCCCAGCCGCTGTTCGAGCTGATGGCACGACAGGGCGAGTTCTTGATCGCCCACCGCGCGAACCGCGGCGATGTCCTGCTGATTGCCGTGGCGATCAGCGGGGTCGCGCCCGGAGTCGTGATCCTGGCGAAGGGGGTGATCGAACGGCTGATTCCCTCCGCCGTCGCGGGACTTCACCTGGGAACCACGGCCGTTCTCGCCGGCGCCATCGCGCTTCCCCCCATGAAATCTCTGCCTCGGTTGGACGAGATGGGCGACCTGCCCGGTGTGGTCTTGCTCCCGGCGGCAGCGCTGCTCGGAATGGCGTCGACGGCGGCCTACGCGCGCTGGGCCCGGGTGCGCGCCTTCCTCACGGTTCTCGCCCCGGCCGTGCTGATCTTCCCCGGGATCTTTGTCTGGAGCGCGGCAGTTGCGGGTGCGGGGGCCGGTGGAGAACCCGAGCCCGGCGCGGGGTTCGACCCGAAGATCGAAAGCGAGTTCGACGTCGTCTTCGTGGTCTTCGACGCCTTGCCCCTCGCCTCGCTCCTCGACGAGTCCGGTGGCATCGACGGCGCTCGCCACCCGGCCTTCGCGGCCCTGGCGCAGCAGTCCAACTGGTATCGGAACGCGACGACCGTCGGTGAGGAGACCACTTTCGCGCTCCCCGCGATTCTCACCGGAACCTATACCAAGTGGAAGCACCTGGCGCTGGCTCGGAACTACCCCCGGAACCTCTTCACCTTGCTTGCGCCGAGCCACGATCTGAACGTGATCGAGCCCGTGACCCAGCTCTGTCCCGCGACACTCTGCGCGGCCGCGCCGGTGCGAGAAAGGCGTTGGGTGCGCCTGGCTGCGATGGGCTCGGACCTTTTTTTCTTGACTCTCCACCTCCTCGCACCGGAAGACTGGCGCGAGGCTCTGCCTCCCGTCACCTCGACCTGGCGCGATTTTGGCGGTCGAGGCGGCGTGGGCGGTGGGAAAGGGCGCGGTCGGAAATCCGACCGCCGCGACGTCGAGTCCACTGTCGCGGCCTTTCTCAGGGGGAGCCCGGATCTTCGCGGCGAGAGCCGAGGTCACCGGCGACCGGTTCTCCACTTCTTGCACCTCGACCTTCCCCACGGGCCCTACACGTTGCTTGCATCGGGCAAAAGCTATGGCGGCCGAGGCATCCTCCGCCGAGGCGATCGCAATCTTCCCGGAGATCTCGAGTGGGCGACCGCCCAGGCCTTGCAGCGGCATCTGCTGCAGCTCGCCTACGCCGACGCCCTGCTGGGACGGCTGCGTCGCCGATTCGAAGCCGCCGACATCTGGGATCGCAGCCTGGTGATCGTGACGGCGGACCACGGACGGAGCTTTCGCCCGGGCTCCCCCACTCGGCGGATCTCCCACGACAACGAGGGCGTGGGAGACATCCTCCGGATCCCGCTTTTCGTGAAGCACCCGCGACAACGCGTGGGCTTCGTCAGCGATCGGAACGTCGAGACGATCGACATCCTTCCGACCCTGCTCGATGTCCTCGGTGGCGAGATGCCTCGGGAGTTGGACGGTCGATCCCTGCTCGACCCGGCGAGTCCCGAGCGTTCGCGCAAGATCGCCTACGCGCCCCACCGAAGCCCCGAGGGCCGGCGCAGTCCGCTGCGCAAGAAAGTCGTCTTCGACGCCGAGCCTCTCCCCGTTTTGAACACGGTGCGGCGCATCTACGAGCTCTTCGACTTCGACGCGGAGATCGGCGCCCTGTTTCGGTTTGGGCCACACCGGGAGCTGATCGGGGAGCCGGGCGATGCCCGGGGTGCCGTCGCGGCGGTCGAGGTGCCGCCGTGGGAAGATGTTCCGGCCATCGTGGACTATCGCTTCAGCCAGTTTGTCGCTCGCAGCGGAGGCCGCAAGGTAGCCCTGGTGCTCTCGCCGATGCTGGCTTGCGAGGAGGCCTGGCTGCTGGTGCGTTTTGTTCGCCAGCAGGCGCCAGAGGCCACGCTGGTGTTGGGCCACGTTCCGGTTTCAGGTACTGCGGAGCACTTTCCGGTGGGCTGCACGGCCGGAGAGGCCAAGTTCACTATTCGCCCGGAGAAATGCCCCAATCGTCGGGGCCTGGAATTGATCATGCGGGCAGCAGGCGGCGAGCAGTTGGATCTGCAGGGGTTTATCGCTGCTTGCCAGCAGCATGAT
>JACZXC010000015.1 GCA_022571825.1 Myxococcales bacterium
ATGGCCGCGAGCTCGGCCAGATAGGGACGCATCTCGGTGGCGCCCAGAGCACAGTTGATTCCGACGGAGAGGGGGTTTGCGTGGGCGATGGAAACCCAGAATGCGTCGATGGTCTGACCCGAGAGGGTGCGGCCGCTCTTGTCTGTGATGGTCACGGAGATCATCACCGGCAACTCCCGGCTGGTCTCGGCGAACACGTCCTTGGCGGCCACGATTGCCGCCTTGGCGTTCAGGGTGTCGAAGATCGTTTCGATGAGCAGGAGATCTACGCCGCCTTCCACCAGAGCGCGAATCTGCTCGACGTAGGCGGCGTGGAGTTCATCAAAGGTGAGGCTGCGAAGAGCCGGATCGTTCACGTCCGGCGAGAGCGACAGCGTCTTGTTGGTGGGACCGATGGCGCCCGCGACAAAACGGGGCTTTTCCGGTGTCTTCTGGGTCCACGCCCGTGCTGCCTCGACCGCCAGGCCCGCGGCGCACCGGTTCATCTCGGCGACGACATCCTCCATTCCATAGTCCGCCTGGGAGACGCGGTTGCCGTTGAAGGTATTGGTCTCCGCGATGTCCGCTCCCGCGGCGAAGTAGGTCTGGTGAACTCCCTCGACCAGGTCTGGGCGGGTGAGCGTGAGCATCTCGTAGTTGCCCTGAAGGTCCCGCGGATGGCTCGCAAAACGCTCGCCGCGGAAATCCGACTCCTCGAGGCCGCGGCTCTGCAGCAACGTGCCCCAGGCTCCGTCCAGAACCAGGATTCGATCGGCCAGCAGCCGGTTGATCTGGGCGCGGCAATTCGAGTGGGTGACAGGGCTCGCCATGGGCTTCGGCTCCGGGTCCACTCGTCGGAATCGGGCCCCGAAGGGGTGGAGTTTAGCGGAATATCAGGTTATCTCAATATAAAGATCAATAGAGGACCTGGGGGGCCCCGTGGGGATTCACGAGACTCGGCCGAGCTCGAAGCCGAGAACCCGCGCGAGCTCGGCCAGTGCCGACTCGGGGTCGTTCACCTTGATGGTGGTCATTCCCAGCACCCGTGCGGGTTTGAGATTGCGGCCGATATCGTCCAGGAATACCGCCCGTGCCGGATCGACCCCGATCACCCGACAGGTGTGGGTGTAGATCCGAGGATCGGGCTTTCGCAGACCCAGGACGCTGGACTCGACGAAAGCGTCGAAGTGGATTTCGAGGGATCGGGTGGCGTCGCCCTCGCCACTCCAGTTGTTCGTGAGCGCGGCGGCTTTGAGGCCCCGGTCGCGGATCGAGCGCACGGCCGCCAACATGGCCGGTCTCGGCTGCGCGATTTCACCGATGCGTTCCATCAGCGTGCGGGCCGAGATCGTCTCGCCCGCCGCTCGGCAGTCGTCTTCGAAGGCGCCGTAGAACGCGTGCATCGGGAGTTCACCCCGTTCCAGCCGCGACCACGCACCCTGGCGACCGCTCTCGACCACGACCCGATTGATGAAGCCCTGGGGGAAACCCCCGTCGCGCTCATAGCGCGCGATCGCGTGGAGCGGGGAGCCCAGGACCACGCCGCCCAGATCGAAGATGACGGCCTCGTAGCGCACGCCGGTGGATTGTCGGCCAGGTCCCCCCTCGCCGCATCCGGAGCCTTCCCCGCCGACCGCGATCTCGCACCGGGGTTAGAATGGAATTTGCCGGCGGCGTTCGGCGGGAGGTCGCCCGATGAATCCGCACCCGGCACCGGGGCTCGGCGAGGTGCCCCGGGGCATCGACGCGGAGCGCGTCGCCCGCTTCGTACGGGAACACGTGCCGGGGGCCGAGGCGCCGCTGCGCTTCGAGCTGATCGCGGGCGGGCGGTCGAACCTCACGTACCGCGTGCGATCGGGTCAGCTGAGCTGGGTGTTGCGCCGTCCACCCCTGGGGCACGTCCTGCCCACGGCCCACGACATGATCCGGGAGTATCGCGTGCTCTCGGCCCTGACGGACACGGAGGTTCCGGTTCCGCGGCCGATCGCCCTCTGCGAAGACACCGAGGTCAACGGCGCGCCCTTCTACCTGATGGAATACACGCCCGGCGTGGTCATCGAGAACGAGCTACCCGACGGCTATGCGGCGTCGCCCGAGGAGCGCCGGGCCATGAGCTTGGCCCTGGTCGATACCCTGGTTCGACTCCACTCGGTCGACCCCGCAGCGGTTGGCCTCGACGGCTTCGGCCGTCCCCACGGCTATCTCGAGCGGCAGATTCATCGCTGGTCCCAGCAGTGGGCACGCTCCGCAACCGGGGAGCTGCCCGCGATTGACGAGCTGATCCGGCGGCTTCAGAGGGCGCTTCCGGAGCAGGGCGATTCCGGCCTCGTCCACGGCGACTATCGGCTCGGGAATCTGGCCCTCGACCCCGGCGATCCCGGCCGCATCGTTGCGATTTTCGACTGGGAGATGGCGACCCTGGGCGATCCGCTGGCGGACCTGGGCTACACGCTCATCTACTGGGGACAGGTGGGAGACCCCGATCCCGGCCCCAGTTCCTTTCCCCAGGCTTCGGCGACGGCCCAGCCGGGATTTCTGACACGCTCCGAACTCATCGAGGAGTACGCACGGCGGAGCCGCCGCGACGTCGGGGCCATCGACTTCTACCGCGTGCTGGCCCTCTACAAGGGCGCCGTGATCGCCGAGGGCATCTACGCGCGTTTCCTCCAGGGGAAAACCCTGGGGCCGGGCTTCGAGGGCATGACCCGCCACGCCGGTCGGCTCGCCGACGCTGCGCTCGCCGTCGCCGACGCATCCCCCTTGCGCGCGCTCCGGGGGTAGGGGGCTACTGCGGATTGCTGAACTTGGGGTCCCGCTCCTCGAGATTCGCCCGGACCGCTTCGGTCTGGTTGTCCCCACCGATCAGCATGGCCTGCGTCTTGGCTTCCCATCGCAGCCCCTCCTCCAAGCTCACGAGCCCCGATTGGTTCAGCAGTCGCTTGCCGGCGCGAATGGCATCCGGCGATCGAACCGCGATTTCCCGCGCCAGGGCGAGGGCAGACTCCAGGGGGGTCGTGCTGGCGTGGGTTGCGAGGCCCAGCTCGACCGCCTCGTCCCCCGAGATGATTCGGCCGGTGTAGGTGAGTTCCTTCGCGACGTCGAGGCGCACCAGACGCCGAAGGCTCTGGGTACCGCTCATGTCGGGGATCAGACCCCACTTGATCTCCATCACCGACAACCGCGCGTCGGGGGCGACGAATCGGATATCGGCGGCCAGGGCGATCTGAAGCCCCGCGCCGAAAGCAAATCCATGGACGGCGGCGATCACCGGGACCGGCAGCTCGTACCACACCCACGCGGCGCGCTGGGCGAAATTGGCGGGGCTGTCGTCACTCGGCTCGAGCAGACGGGGCCCGTCCTGGGGCTTCGCCATGGCGGCGAAGCTCGACACGTCGAGTCCGGCGCAGAAGGCTCGTCCCTCGCCGGACAAGACCGCTACCCGGACCGAGGGATCCGATGCCAGCGAGCGGCCGGTCTCGATCAGCGCCTCGAACATCTCGCCATCGAGGGCGTTGAGCTTGTCGGCGCGATTCATGCGGATGTCTGCAACGCCGGCCTGGATGCAGACGGTGACGCGATCGGACATGGGACCTCCCGGGGGAGTGGATGCCGGCGATTCTAACGCAATGTGGGCGGGTCGTGACGCGAGGCCTCGGCGACGCGACACTTCCCCAGGTGCGGATCGCATCGCGGAGACTCCGAAGGTTGGGTTGGGCCCTTTGCTTCGCGGGCCTGGCTCTCGGCTGCTCGGCCGATCCGCCGCGCCCCAGCGTGGTCTGTGTGCTGATCGATCAGCTCCGAAAGGACTCCGCCGACCGCTATCTCGAGCAGGTGAACGCGTTGGCCAGACACGGAGTCGTGTTGGAAGAGATGCGGGCGGTCGCGCCCTGGACCTACCCGTCGGTCATCAGCCTGCTCTCGGGCCTCTATCCCCAGCAGCACGGAGCCGACGGCCACCCGACCGAGGGCCGGCTCAAGCATTTCGACCCGGAAGTCCCCCTGTTGCAAAAGCGGCTTCGAGCGGCCGGATTCGCCACCGCGGCGTTCGTCACGAATCCCTTTCTGCTGGACTGGAACGACTTTCATCGGGGCTTCGAGACTTTCGATGGCCGCTTCATCCGAAGCCAGGGGAACCGACAGTTCAAGGTGCCGGTCTTTGCCAAGCCGACCACGATGTACGCGAACTCGGTGAATCTCGCGGTCCGCGACCACTTCGCCTCCCGCCCGTACACGAAACCCGAGTTCACCTACGTCCACTACATCGATGTGCACGGACCCTGGAAGGCCGCCCCTTTTGCGCCCCACTATGAGAACGCGATTCGATTCGTCGATGGGAAGGTGGTCGAGCTCTACGAATTCTTCCGGGAGCGCTATCACGGGGATCTTCTGTTCTTCGTCACCTCGGACCATGGGCGCGGGCTGGACGATGATCTCGAGGTGGGGCACGGGCCCGACTGGCGCAAGCAGAAGGCCAGCGTCCACGACTTCAACCTGCGCATCCCCTTTGTCATACTCCCGGGGAAGCGAGTTCCCCGGGGACGCCGCATCGCCGGTCCCAGCACGAACGTGGACTTCGTTCCCACTCTTCTCGACTGGCTCGACCTTCCCACCGAGCATCCGCGGCCTGGCCTGAGCCTGCTGGCCGCCATCCGCGACGGCGAGTCCCTGCCGCCGGACCGTCCGATCTACTCGCGTCACTCGGCATTCGGCGACCACAACGACGGCGTCGTGGTTGGAGATCGAAAGTACATGCGCTTCTTCGACATCGAGACCGGGGAGGTCACCATGCGGCGCGTGTTTGACGTCCCCAGAGATCCCCGCGAGCTGCGATCGGTTGCCGACGAGTTCGGCGACGCGGCCGCGATCCTGGACGAGGTCTCCGGTACGCGAGGCACGGCCTACGACTCGGTCCTTCGCGAGCTACCACCGGAGGTGGAAACGCGCCTGCGCGAGCTCGGCTACCTGCGCGACGGGCCGTGACCCCGGATCTTCCGGTTCATTCGACGCGGATCAGACGATGGGCGCTGAACCGCTGCCCGAACATGTCAGTCGTCCGCACTTCAATGACATGGGTCTGGCGGGGCAGGCGCCCGGGAAGCTTCGCGACCCAGATGTGCGGCGACGGGATCGGTGGCAACAGCTGGATTCCGTCCGGGTCGGCGGCCGCCGTATCACGGGCGTAGCTGGCGACATAGTGCGGATCTTCTCGCGCCGCGGGCTCGAGACGTCGCCATCTGCGAGCTTTTCCCACCCGCATCTCCACCGTCGAGAACTTCGACCCCGCGAAGACGTTCACCAGCACCTCGGTCTTCGCCGTTTTCGCTTGGGCCACGACATTCGGTGCGATGATGTGCATCTGATGGTTCGCGGCGCGGCGGGCCGCCCGGAAGCGGACCGAGTACTGGTTGCCGTCGAAGCTCAGGATCGAGTAGCCGTTGGGTGCGCCGCAGCGCATCGTCGCGTGTGGGATTCCTACCTCGTCCAGCGCTCCCAACCACCAGCTACCCGCGGCGGTGGCGTGAACCAGATGGTGATGTGGGCTCGAAGCCTGGTATCCGTCGGCGGCACCGAAGAACTGATGGTATTGGACGTGCATGTGAGCCGAGAGTGAGAAGTTGTGGGGGTGGCCCGAGAGGATCTCGAATAGCTGGCGGCGCTGGGGCACCTGATAGCCGCTCGGCACCTCGAATCCGTCCGGGCGCGCCAGCGGTATGTGCATCGCGAGCACCACCAGATCGTCGCGCGGGACCAACGCCAAGTAGTTACGGACGAAGTCGAGCTGATCCTCTCGGAGGCCTCCGGCGTAGCTTCCGGGGAGGGTGTCGGCCGGGTTGGCGCCATTGTAGATCACGTCGTCCAGCAGGATGAAGTGGACCGGCCCGTACTCGAACGCGTAGGTCGCGGGTCCGTACACGCGCTCCCAGGTCTCGTCGGAATGGGCGTCGCTTTCGCTTCGGTAGTTCATGTCGTGGTTGCCGTGGACGTTGTACCAGGGCACGCCGATGCGCCCGACGGCTCGGTTCAGGGGCTCGAACAACGACAGGTCGTCGTGGACCACGTCGCCGAGGGTGATCCCGAAGGCCGCATCGGTTCCAATCAGATCCTCGATGATGTCGTGGCCGAGCAGGTCGATCTCTTCCCGGCTTCTCGGCTGGGTGTCACCGAACAGAATCACGTCGAACCGCGATGGCTCGAACCGGCGCCGCAGAGGGAAGTCGATCGAATCCGGGAGGGGTCCGGTGGGCGCGACCCCGGGATACGCGAGACCGGGGGGCGAGCCCTTCGGTTTGTGGATGTAGTGGAAGCGCGGGATTCCGTCCTCGGACACCGGGGTCGCCCAGCCGGTGGGTTTCACCACAAACAGGATCGTGTCGTCTCCCACAGCAATGCGGTAGCGCCCGTGATCGTCGGCGCGAACCACGTCGCGGCCGTTCGACACCGCCACGCCCGCAATCCCGACCTCGTCGCGGTCGAAGCGACCATTTTCGTTCGCGTCATCGAAGACGATACCCGTGGCTTGGGTCGCCGCGCTTGACACGCTCACGGCCCCTGCCAACCCCAACCCCGCGAGCAGCAGAAACCCACGGGCCCGGTGCTTCATCGCCTCGGCGGATCCCGGTCCTAGACGAGGGCGGTGGGAGCGTCGCTCGCCGACAGCGCGGCAACGGGAGCGCGGCTGGGCTGAGGGTCGGCGCGGCGCAGGAACAATGTAAAAGTTGTCCGGTGGCCGAGGACAACGTCGATGGATAGGTCGCCGCCGGCACGCTGGAGGATCCGGTAGATCGTGGGAAGTGTCAGCGGTTCCTCCAGTTCGCTCGTCACCTTGCCGTCCGTCGACTCGGGAACCGGCTCGAAGACTCGGGCGAGGGCGTCGGCATTGATTCCGTTTCCGGTGTCGGTCACCGAGACGGTCACATAACGGTCGGGCTCGACGGCGGGCAGGGCGCCGGGCTCGGCGGCGGAGACGTTCAGGTTGGCCGTGGCCAGGGTCAGATGTCCACCATGGGGCATCGCCTGCAGGGCGTTGGCGACGAGACTCCGCACGACTCGCTCGAGAGGAACACCGGGCGCCCGCGCGGGCTCGAGATCGGGCGCCAGTTCCAGATTCAGCTGTACGTTGGAACCCGCCATCCGTCGGAGCTTCGACTCGATACGACGCACAATCAAGTTCGCGTCGATTCCCAGTGTCTCCGACGGTCGACGTCGATGGTTCCCGCTCGGGCTCGAACGACGGGTAGGGGGTGTCGCGGCGGCCTGCGGGTTCGCGCGCGGCGCGATCGCCGACGCAACCCATCGGGCCATCAGGTCCAGCATGTCCTTCTCGGTCGCGGTGAACCGCTCGGCTCGGGACACCGTGCTTCCGAAGCCGAGGATTCCGTAGACCTCGTCGCCCACCGGGATCGCGGTGCCCAGGAAGGCCTCGAATCCGAAGATGGAACGCGCCGGGTGGTCGGCCCAGCTCGACTCACGCAACCGCGGAATCGCGGTGGGTCGGTCGGAGGTGACGACGCGGTGGCAGAACGTCTCCTCCAGGGGGAAGACACCGCCGATGCGCAGGGGATAGTCGTCGTCCGCGCGGATCGCCACGATCTCGCTGTGGCCGCCCTGGACCCGGGAGACGAAGCCGACCTCGAGGCCCAGGTAGTTGCAACCGATTTCCAACAGCCCCGGGAGTGTCTCGTCGGGGCTGCGCTTGGCGTCCGCCGCCAGGGCTCCGAGGGCGCGCACCGCCTCCATGCTGTCCCAGTGCAGCGCCTCCACGCGGTCGCGCTCAGCGCCGATATCGGCGGTGACACCGAGTACGAGCAGGCCGAGCGCGCACGCGAACAGCCCCGCGATGGCCGCGGCGCTGGTGGGGTCGAGAGCGAGGGGATTGCCCCACTCTGCGCGCAGTGCCACCGCCTGGCCCACTGCCAACATGGCAAAAAGGGCGGTGAGCAGGCCGATGCGAATTTCCCCGCTGCGCGCCACCAGAACAGCGGACCAGCCGACCGCGACCAGTGCGAGTGCGACGGAAGTGAGCAGAACGGCGCTCAAGGGGGGGTCTCCATGCTGCGCCGATTTGCGGCGGCGGCGTGGGGAACTTCGGCCGGTGGCCAAGCCTAGCGAATTCGCATCCGGTCCGGTAAGAGACGGCGCGCGGAGAGATCGGGAGTGAGCTATCAACGAGTCGTCGGCCTGGGACTGTGTGTCGTAGACCACATCTATGTGGTCACACCGGCGAGCTGGGCGGAGACCCGGCTTCGCTATACCGAGCGTCGGGTCGCGCCCGGTGGCATGACGACGACCGCCCTGGCCCAGGCCGCGCGCCTTGGATGCAACGCCCACGTGCTGTCCGTGGTGGGCGACGATGAGGGCGGGCAACTGATCGGACGTTCGCTCCGCGCCGCCGGCGTGAAGACCCGTCGACTGATCGTCAGCGCGGACCACCCGACCACGGTGGCCGTGGTGCTCGTCGAACGATCGGGCGGGGATCGGCGCTTCCTGGTCCCCGATCGACGCTCGCTGGAACGCAGCGCACCCGAACTCGATCTGGCGGCCATCGACGCGAAGACACTGCTACTGGTCGATGGCCACTTTCCCCGCCAGGCTCTTCGGGCGGTCAAGCGCGCACGCGGGCTCGGCGCCACGGTGATGGGAGATTTCAATCGACCCGAGCCGGCGATTCGCGCGCTGCTTCCCTTCGTCGACTACCCGGTGGTACCCGAAGAATTCGCTGTCGCGTACGGCAACGGCGACGCGCGCCGCGCCATTCGCAAGCTGCGAGAACACTACGGCGGTAACCCGATCGTCACCCAGGGAACCCGGGGGGGCCTGTATTGGGCCGGCGGACGGATCCGCCGCTACCGCGCCTCCCGGGTCCGAGTCCGCGACACGACGGGAGCGGGAGACGTGTTTCACGGAGCCCTCGCCGCCGGCCTGGTTCAGGGCCTCGAGCTGATCGATGCTCTCGACCTCGCGGCTCGGGCAGCGGCGCTCAACTGCACCGCCCTCGGCGGCATGGGCCGCCTCATGACCCGCGATGAGGCCAAGCTCGGCCGTCGCTCTCGGCCGACCCAACCCTGATCCAGGATTGGAAAAGGCCCCCTCGCCGTATCGGGGCTAAGGCACCAGGGTTTGCAGGCGGTCGATCGCGTGGACGGGCGCGGTATCGCCCTGCATCAGGTGGGTGATCGCGGAGTACACCAGCCGCTGCTGCATCACGCGGGATTTTCCGGCGAAGCTCTCGCTGATGACACAGATCTCGAAATGCCCGGCGCCGGATCCGATCACCTCGACCTTCGCTCCCTCGATCGCGTTCTCGATCGAACTTCGGAGGTCGTTGAGCAGCGCCTCCGACGTTCCCGGTGAGCTGAGGATCCGAAGCGCCACGGTCTTATCCGTTCAAGGCGATCAGGTCCGCGAGCACATGGATCGCCTCCTCCAGTTGCGGCGTGGGCGGCGGGTCGGTCGGGTCTGACGTCTCCGAGTCTGCCGTCGCGGCCTTGGCCTCTTCCCTTTCCTTCATCAGATCCGCCAGGTGGATGACGCCCCCGTTCTCGCCGGCCTTCGCCAGCTGTTCGCGGATTTTTTCGAACTGTTTGCTGGCGCGGATCCGGTCTTGCGAGAGCGCGGACAGCCCCGAAATCGTTTCGTCGGTGATGGGGCGCCAGCGCTGCGACGTGTCCAATTTTCCGTTTGCCGCATTACCCAGGAACGGGGTGGTTTCTTGGGTCAGCAAGGAATAGGGATGGTTCTTCTCGCCGAAATCGTCTCTGCTCGTCAGCGATGGGATCACGACGTCCGCCCTCACGCCGCCGTTCTGCGTCGACTTTCCACCCGGGCGGAAGAAGAGCTGGGTCGTGATCTTGACCGCTCCCTCCCCTTGTCCGGGGGGCAACACACGGACGGTCTGCACGGTTCCCTTTCCGAACGTGTGTTCGTCGCCCGCGATGACCGCCCGATGATAGTCCTTGAGGGCGCCGGCGAGGATCTCGGATGCCGATGCGCTCGCGCGCGAGGTGTGAACCACCAGCGGGCCGGAGTACAGCAGGCTGTCGTCTCTGTCCGCGAGCACCTGTTTCTGCCCGGCCGAATTCCTGATGCCGACGATTTCACCTTCTCGGAGAAAGAAACCGGCGATCGTGACGGCGTGTTGGAGCAAACCGCCTCCGTTGCGGGACAGGTCGAGCAGAAGCCCGTCGGCCTTTTCTACGTTCACCTCTCGCAGGAGCCTCGCGACATCGTTCGTGCTCTGACGGTTGGTGGGATCGGGATCGCCATAGAAGGAGGGTAGGTCGAGGATGGCGAGCTTCAACTTCTTCCCGGCGACCTCGCGCTCCTCGAAGTGAACCCGCGCCGCCTGCTCGGACAGATCGATCTTGTCGCGTACGATCGTAATCGAGAAACGCTCGGTCTTCTCTCCATCGCGGAGGATGGTGAGACCGACCTGGGTGCCCTTCTTGCCGCGAATCAAGCTGACCGATTCGCGCAGCGGCATGTCGATGATGTCCACGAATTCGCCGCCGTCCTGGGCCACCGCGATGATCTTGTCCTTGATCTTGAGGCCCTTGTGTCGATCCGCGGCGCCTCCCGGGATGATCCGCTCAGCCACCGCATAGCCGTCGCGTTCCGACAGGGCAACTCCGATGCCCTCCAGGGAAAGCGACATGGTGATCCGGAAGTCCTCGAGCACCTCGGCCGACAGGTAACTGGAGTGGGGATCGAGGGATGCGGCGAAGGAATCCAGGAACTGGGCGTAGAGGTGGGACTCGTCCAGATCCGACAGGTGCTTGATCCGCAGCTCGTAGCGGTGAATCAATCGGCGTTTCGCCTCGGCCAGGGTCTCGTCGGCGCTCAGGTAGTTCAAGAGCTGGAAGTGGACTCGACTGCGAAGCAGCTCGGTTTGCTCGGCGTCCGTGGCCGGGTAGCCGCGGCGGTCGGCATCGATTACCCAGGTGACCTTGGGATCGAGCGAGAAATTCTCGGCGCCGAGGAGGGCTCGAACCGTCTTCTCGGCGGTTCGCTCGTGGTCCAGGAGCTGCTCGTGGATTTGCAGGAGGCGCTTGCAGTCGCGGGCTTCGATTTCCTCGAAGATGGGTTGCATCGAATTGTGCAGAGCTTCGATCTCGCCCGCCAGGAAGAGGGTGCGTGAGGAATCGATGCGCTTCAGGTACGTATCGATGACGCGTTGCTCCAGCTCAGGGGTTCGCCGGTGGTGGACGACGTGGTGCTTGAGGTACGCGTCGATCATCCGGGGGATCTGCGAGCAGCGCAGCTCGGCGGCGGCGGGGGTTGCTGTGGTGACCCCGAGCGCGGCCAGGCTGCCCGCGAGGAGCGCGAGGAGCTGCCTCGGATGGGATTTCGGAGCCAACCGCGTCATGCCCATACCTTAGCGGGGCGCCACGAGCCCGGCCTTAGCCCGCCCCACGGTTTCTGCCTGGGGAGGCTCAGGGGGCGATTCTAGAGGATTCCGGGTGGCGGCGGGGGGAGCTCGCCCGCTCGTCTGTGTTGCTAGGCTCCCGCGATGCGGCAGCGGAAGCGCTTCCTCGTCCTCGTGGCGCTGCTACTCGGTCTTTTTCTCATCGGCACCGCGGTTCGATCGCAGCTCGACTTCGACCTCGCCCCCGAGTTGGTTCGGACCTACGTCCTCGGCCTCGGGGTGATGGCCAAGCTCGGTTTCGTCGGACTGGTGATCTTTCGAAACTTCCTCCTGCTTCCCTCGATGGTTCTCTTGACGGCGGGAGGGCTGGCCTTCGGAACCCTCGCGGGTACCCTGCTCGGTGGCACGGGAATCCTTCTTTCGGGAATGATGAATTTCGGCATCGCTCGCGCCGTCGGTCGCGAGTGGGTGCGCCGCCGGTGGGGCGAACGATTTCGCCGATTCGAAGTGCGACTCGAGGCCGCCGGCCCTTCGATCATCGCGTTCGCCACCGCGCATCCGTTGGGACCGATGTCTCCCTTCCACTGGGCCGCAGGTCTGGCGACGATCCGTTGGTTCCCGTTCTTCGCCGCGGTTGCTCTGGCCGGGTTGATCCGCGCCTTTGCCTACTCGTATTTCGGCTCGACGCTGTTGGAGATCGGCTCTCCGGAGTTCTTTGCGGCGACCGGGCTCCTCGCCGCCGTGGCGTTGCTGCCCCTCGCGCACCGCGGAGTGCGCGATCGCGTCTTTGGAGTCCGCCGCTAGCCCGACCGTCGAGATGCGACCACTCCGATTTCCCCGCCTCTGAGCGGCATCCGCCTGCCGCCGTGGCAGGAATCGCGAGGGCACGGTGCCCGAGACGCTCCAGTGAATCTTGCCGCCGGCGCACGTTCCCGCGTAGGCGATCGTCGAGCCCGCCTCGATCACCGAACCGAGGTCAGCGAGGGGGAGCCCCATCGCCTCGAAGACCCCCTCGACTCGCGCGCGCATCGGTTCGGGAACGTCGACGGTAAGAGGCCTCACCAACGGTCCACCCGCGTCTTGCAGTTCGGATCGGGTCGATTCCGAAACCGCTTCGCCGTCCAGCCCGTCCTCGCGTCACGCGCTCCCGAGGGCCGCTCGCCCCCGGTCGAGGGCGCGGAGACCGCCTTGCAGTTGGGCGCGGGCGGCGTAGGAGCCGTAGTCGAGCCGAAAGGCCGGGTAAGAATAAATGGCGACGGCCGCGATGACCAGGAGCACGACGCACCCGGAGATCCGTATCCTCCCGGGACCCCGTACCACGGGAAACGCGGTCAGAAGGGTTGCGACGACGAGGAAGCCGATCCGGCCGGTGGGAGAGATCACGACGAGCCCCAGGACGACCAGGAGGATCGACGAGAGGGTCAGAGCCCGGGCCGACTTCGGATTCACCAAGCGTCCTCACGCCGCGGCGTCGAAGCGGCACTTGCCGCTCGGCGGGCGGAGGGGCGCGAGATCGACATCGCGCCAGGAGTCCTCTGGGGGGACCCGATCCGGATGGCCGCCCCACTCCTGCATCGACGAGCCGGGCGCTGACGTGACCTGCAAGCGAGTGATGCGAGACACGGGAATCGTGGCCAACAGGTGCTGTGCCTCCTCACGGGAAGCTCGCGGAGCGAAGATCAGCACCACGTAGCACACAGGCTCGGTCCGAGTCCGGTTGAGGAAGCCAGGGTGCCAGTCGGGACCCAGCTCGTCCGCCTGGATGCGAACTCGGTCGCCGATGCGGGATTCCCACCCGGTCGCACCCCCCGCGGCGATGGTCAGCACGGCTAGCAGGAGCGCAAGCATCCCACTCCCTTAGGTTCGGGGACGACTGGTAGGGGCCGGGAAGGCAACTGTTCGGACCGCCCCGGACCGGGAGCGTATGGCATGCGTGCATACCCTGGTCACGTCGACCCTCTCCCAAGCAAGGAGCCAAACATGCAGACTCTCGATCGGAAGCTCGACTTCGTGGACGCCTTCCGCGCCCTCGCGGCTGCTAAGCGCAACCCCGACGACATCGAGAGTGGCGTCAAGCTCGTCATCAGTCTGGAAGGCCGATCGCTCGAGCGCTTCTTCAAGCGCTTCATCGCCGACCCCGCCGGAGCGACCATCGTCCGAGAGCGTCTTTCGCTGTTCGCAGTGCTGGACGACCGCGAGGCGCTCGCCAAGCTGTCGCCAGGCTCTCTCGGTCGCGCTTACCTCGAGTGGACCGAGGCCGAGGAGATCACCGCCGCCGGTCTCACGGGTGCAGCCGAGAGCTGGTTTGCCGAGGGCGAGCTCTCCGAGGATCGACGCTTCGTGATGGAGCGCTACCGGGACACGCACGATCTCTGGCATGTACTCACTGGCTACGGTCGTGATTTGGTGGGAGAACTGGCGTTGCTGACCTTCAGCCTCGTGCAGGTTCGCCAGGCGGGGTTGGCCCTGCCCGTGGTGTTCGGGTACCTGAGCCACGCGTTTGATCCACCTCGTCGCAGACTCCTGAATGACGCCTGGCGACGGGCACGGCGGGCCGTGTGGTTGCCCGTTCAAGATTGGGAGGAGCTAGTGGGCTTCCCTCTCGACCAGGTGCGCGAAGAGCTTCGAGTCGGGCCGCCGCCGGTCTACGAGCCGATCGGTTCGCCCTACGCACCGCCGGTGAAGGCACACGATTGATCCGCCGGGGGCGTCCAATCTGGTGGCCCACATGGCGAGATGACTGCCATCGCGAGTTCCGCGAGTTCCTCGAAAACTCTACCGCCGCGCTCGAAGAACATTGACGACATCATTGGCGGCACCGGCAAGCCCGCCGTCTAACACGAGCTCGCAGCGGACTGGGCGACAGCTTGGCATTACGGCCTTTGGTAGTGTCTGGCAGCATTTCTCTGAGCCGTAGCGAGCCGGTCAGCCTGTCGCCCAGCCGCTGAAGCTCAATTCGTTAGGCGGCGGGACGTGAGTCCGGAACACACTGCACGAATTCAGCTCTTCTGGGGTGGCTGGTCGCGTGTTGTAGTTGGCGTTGTCATCGCCGCTCAAGTTGCGGAAGCGATCTTCGACGCGACTCGAGGCGAGTTTCTATCGACCGCCTTGCCCCGTCTTGCAATCGTCGCGCTCGCTGGTCTGGTGCTTTGGCAGCTCGGGCGTCGGCCTCTCGTCGAGAGCACGTCCGCCGGCCTGTCGTACCGTCCGCTTTGGTCCTTCGGGTCGCCGCAGCTCCTTCGTGGGCCCGTACCCCCGTCCGCTGCGTGGCTGCTCCGATCTTCGGATCGCGAGCGTTTCCGGCAGCTCGCGGCGTCGATTCCTCCAGCGCGACCCGCCGCCTAACAAGCAACCGTGATCGAAGAACGGCCTATCTAGCGGCTTGTTGCCACGTCGTTCCGTCTCGCACCATTGCATTCAGGATTGTGAGAAGCTTTCGAGCGAGTGCGATGAAGGCGACCTTGGGTGGCTTTCCGGCGGCGATGAGCCGGTCGTACATCTCCTTGAGCACCGGGTTGAAGCGGGCTCCGTTCATGGCCGCGAGGTAGAGGGCCGTTCGGGGACCCGTGCGCCCGGCTCGGATCCGTCTGTTCCCGCTCTTTCTGCCACTGTCCTTCGCGAAGGGTGCCAGACCCACGAGCGACGAGATCTGTTTCCGACCGAGGGCTCCGAGCTCCGGCAGGTCGACGATGAGGGCGCGGGCGACGCCCGGCCCGACACTCGGCGCGCTTTGGAGTCGTTCGTAGTTTTCCGCCTTCTCGGGGTCCGCTGCGATGGCCGCATCGATCCGTTCATCGATCTTCCCCACCCGCCTCTCGAGCAGCTTCACCAAGGCTTGGATGTCTCGTCGGATTCCCCCGGAAGCCGTGTCGAGCCGGTTCTTCTCGGCCACGATCATGGCGATGAGCTGCCGTCGTCTCCGAACCAGATCGGCCATCTGACGCTGTCTGGGGCCGGGAAGTGGCCTTCGCGTGGGTCGCGCTCGCTCCCCGTAGAGGGCCAGGATCCGCGCATCGAGGGAGTCGGTCTTGGCGAGCACCCCGAGTCCCTCTCCGAAACGTCGCACCCGCCACGGATTGACGAGCGCGACCGGAAGGTCCGCTTCCGTAAGCGCCTCGGTGAGCACTCTCTCGTATCCGCCCGTGGATTCAACGATGATCAGAGCGACTTCCCGGTGCCGAATCTTCGCAACCATCTGACGTACGCCCGCGGGTGTATTGGGCACCCTCGCCACGCTCCCTTCGCCGCCGAGTGCCCAGTCGAGGTGGTGCTTCGAGACATCGACTCCAACGCAATTCTCCATGGTAGGATCTCCGGGACAACGAACTCGGACTCCTGGATACGGGCTCCTGGGCCCAGGCAACCGTTCGAGCTTCGTTGCCGCTGTGGAGTGCGGTGACCCATGCTTGCTAACGGTCTCCGATCGGGACCCAGGCGCTTACGGTCTACCGACTCCAGGTGAAGGCCGGCAGGCAGCGGTTACTGTCTGTCGGCCATCTCACTACTACCACGAGTTGGTCATAAGAGGCGCTGCAGCTGACCGGGCCACAGCGCGCTCCAATCGACCTCTGGTAGTGTTTGGCATCAATCTTCTGAGCCGTAGCGAGCCGGTCAGCCTGTTCAGAAATGGGGGACATCGTCCCAGGGCAAATTTCACGCCGAAACCGAAACGTAATTATTTCAGGGCATTAGAGAAGTGAGGGTCAGGATCGATGGAAAATGATTTCCCTTTCTCGGTAACTGGGTTCTCTGCGCTCTCGCGACGAGGGATCATGATTCCCCTCAGTTGACCAGCGGAACCGTGCGCGCGATGTCGAAGTCGATCATCGTGTCGATCTTTCCGTCGATCTGGTAGAAGCGCGTCAGCCGCTTGCCGGAGAGGACCTTCTTGAACTTTCTGATGAAGGACTTGCGGACCTTGACCCGCTCCTGCTGGAACTTGAAGGACCGTTGGAGGAGGTCGACGGCCTGCTCGTCCGACAAGGTGTCGAAGTCCCTGGCGAGCTCGCTGAGAATCTTCACGCGCTTGTCGTTCACGGCCCGTATCGCCGTCTCGAACTCGTTATAGACCGGCCAGAACGCCTCGCTCTCCGCGTCGGTGAGCTGCATGTTCTTGGCCACGACGACCTTGCGCCCGGTCTGGACGATGCTGCGGACGAGCTCGATTTCGTCCGCGGTGCTCTGAGCACGGGACGGCGCGGCCGATCCCAGCAGGATCATGGGTACCACAGCGACGAGTCCGACGAGAATCTTCATGGGGGTCCTCCTTGGACCGTGCCTTATAGCGCATCGCGACCAGCCGCGCGGCTGGCTCTCCCGATGGCGTGCGCGCGCGGAATCTGGCGCGGCGCCCGCGAGGCCACGGAGCGACTGGACACGCTTCTCGCGGAAGCGCAGTAGCCTCGGCGCCTGATCCGGCGCGGTCGGGCCCGCTCTCGCCGGCACGATCCCGCTTCGGGGGGCTACACCGCGGCTGCACGGCATAAGAACCGCCGTGGATTCGACCGCTTGCGCACGCCCACCAGCTACAGAGGGCTGAGGGTCAAGCCGAGGGTTGTCCCGTCGGCCCTGCCGGGCGCTCGGGAGGCGTACAGTCCCCGGCCCGGTTCAGCCCGGCACGCGCTGGGTCGATGACCGCAACGCGCCCACCACGCGAGCCGGAGCCCGACCGCGGCAGCGATCCAGAAGGGCGCAGGGCCGTCGGGCACAGAG
>JACZXC010000281.1 GCA_022571825.1 Myxococcales bacterium
GTTCCGTTCCTGCGCGCGGGCCTCCTCGACACGTCGAGCGTCATCATCGATTCGAAATCCGGTGTCTCGGGGGCAGGCCGCAAGCTGGAGGCGGACTACCTCTTCGCCGAGCTGGACGAGAACTGCATGGCCTACCAGGTCGGAGAGCATCGGCACGGTCCCGAGATCGAGCAGGAGGCGAGTCGGGCCGCCGGCGCCGACGTCCGTGTGACATTCGTTCCCTACCTGCTCCCGACGACGCGCGGAATCGTGACGTCGGTGTTCGCGAAGCCCCGGAAACCACTCTCGGCGGACGCCGCGCGGGCTGTTCTCGAGGAGGCTTACGCCGGCGAGCGCTTCGTCCGCGTGCTTCCCGAGGGAACAACCCCGAGCCTGGCTTCGGTGCGCGGAACCAATTTCTGTGACGTGGCCGCCTTCGCCGACGAGCGAACCGGAACCCTGATCCTGCTCTCCTCCCTGGACAATCTCGTGAAGGGGGCCAGTGGACAGGCCGTCCAGTGCGCGAACCTGATGCGCGGACTTCCCGAGGAGCTCGGCCTCCTCGAGGCGGCGGTGCTTCCATAACGACGGTTTGAGTCCCGTCGTTTGACGGGTTCAGGCGACCACGATATAAACCATCAAACCAGCCAGGGTCTGGATGGTGTCCCGCAAATTCATCCCCGTTCGCCCGGCCTCCACATGCCCGATAGTCAACCCGAGCGAGACGTGCGCCTGAACCACGCGACGTTTCGCCTGCGCTGATGGGGAAAAGCATGGCGTCGAGGCCCATCAAGTATATCTTCGTGACCGGCGGGGTGCTCTCCTCCCTGGGCAAAGGCCTGGCTTCGGCGTCGATCGGCGCGCTGCTCGAGGCTCGCGGCCTGACCATCACGTTCCTCAAGCTCGACCCCTATCTCAACATCGACCCCGGCACCATGAACCCCTTCCAACACGGGGAGGTCTACGTGACCGGGGATGGGGCGGAGACCGACCTCGATCTGGGCCACTACGAGCGCTTCACCCACGCGCGCATGGGCAAGGTCAACAATGTGACGGCGGGCCAGATCTACGATGCCGTGCTCGGGAAGGAACGCCGCGGCGACTATCTCGGCGGAACCGTGCAGGTGATTCCCCACGTCACCGACGAAATCAAGGCGCGCATCCACCAGGCGGCGGACGCGGTAGACGTGCTCATCGTCGAGGTGGGCGGCACCGTGGGCGATATCGAGTCGCATCCGTTTCTCGAGGCGATCCGCCAGGTTCGGACCGATGTCGGCCGCGAGAACGTCTGTTATATCCACATGGCACTGGTCCCCTTTATCAAGACCGCCGGGGAGCTCAAGACGAAGCCGGCGCAGCACTCAGTCAAGGATCTTCGCACTGTCGGCATCGCACCCGACATCATCTTGTGCCGCACCGATCGGTTGCTCCCCAAGAGCGTGAAGGCCAAGATCGCCCTCTTCTGCAACGTCGACGAGGACGCGGTCATCACGGCCAAGGACGTCGAGACGATCTACGAGGTTCCCCTCATCCTCCACAACGAGGGTCTGGACGACAAGATTGGCCAGCAGCTCAATATCTGGAGCGGCCGGCCCCGCTTGAAGGCCTGGCAGGACCTCGTCCACCTCGCCAATCACCCAGAGTGCGAGATCTCGATCGGCATGGTGGGCAAATACGTCGAACTCACGGAAGCCTACAAGAGCCTGAACGAGGCCCTCTACCACGGTGGGTTTGCCAACAAGGCGCGGGTGCGAATCGAATATTTCGATTCCGAGAAGCTCGACGATTTGGCGGTCCTCGGCGACGTCGACGGGATTCTGGTTCCCCATGGGTTCGGGGTTCGCGGCGTCGATGGCAAGATCGCGGCTGCGCGCTTCGCCCGGGAGATGTCGGTTCCCTACCTCGGAATCTGCTTTGGAATGCAGTTCGCCGTGGTCGACTATGCGCGTCACGTCGCGGGGCTCGAGTCGGCCCACTCGACCGAAGTCGACGAACACACGCCCCACCCGGTGATCGACATTCTTCCGGAACAGCGCGCGATCTCGGAGAAGGGCGGAACCATGCGCCTCGGCGCCTACCCCTGCGACATCCTCCCCGGAACCCGGGCTCATGAGGCCTATGGCCGGGACCGAATCGAAGAGCGCCATCGGCACCGCTACGAGTTCAATCCCGCATATCGGGATCGTCTCACCGAGGCGGGTCTGGTCCTCTCGGGCACGTCGCCGGATGGCCGCCTGGTCGAAATCGTCGAACTGCGCGACCACCCGTGGTACCTGGCCTGCCAGTTTCACCCGGAGTTCTCGTCCACGCCATTCCGACCGCATCCGCTCTTCGTCGCCTTCGTCGGCGCGGCGGTGAAGCGGGCGGCGGAACGGGGCTGAGGCCCTTCACCCGTGGATGAAGTCAAGTGGATCACGTGATGGGGATGGCTTGCATGCGCCGGTCGGCTCCCCGAAACTGCGCGAGCCCCATGAGAGCCGTGCAGTGGTCGAGTCCGCCCAATTGGCCGAATTCGCGGGACGTTAGCTCAGTTGGTAGAGCGCCGTGCTCACACCGCGGAGGTCACTGGTTCGAGCCCAGTACGTCCCACCACGGCTCGCTCATCGTGGCCCGGTAGCTCAGCTGGATAGAGCGCCTGCCTCCGGAGCAGGAAGTCGGGGGTTCGAATCCCTCCCGGGTCACCAGCGAGCCCTGCTGAGAACCCGCTAAGGCGTCGCGATCGTCTTGTCGATGGGTGACGACGGCAATGGGTCGACGGCGCAACCAGGACAGGCGCTCGGGCGGTCGGCGTGGAGGCTCGCGAGGGCTCCAGGCATGGACACGCGGCCTGGTCCCGTGGCTGGCGGTCGCCGCGGTCGTCGCGCTGGCCTGCAAAACCGTCGAACACGGCCTCACGATCGAGGCCTATGCCAAGCGGCCCCTCGCCATCGAGAGCGAGGACGGAGCGCGGCGCTTCGCGATGGAGTCCGCGTTCGACCCTACGGTTCGGGCGTTTTCGGCAAGCCACGGGAAGCCGGACTACCTGTACGTAGAGGATCGACAGTCCCTCTACTTCTTCTACACCTCCACCGATTCCGCGGCGGTGTTTCGGCGCGATTTCATCGCCCGAAGCGAGGTCAAGTCCTTCGGGCAGATTCCCGGAAACCTGCTGAAGCTGCTGCCCGCGGCGTCGCGCGAGCGGGTGCTCGCGAGCCGCGCCCGACGGACGGCGAAGGCGTTGCGGGGGACAGGGCAGCGCCGGAGGCGCGCGCGCGGTCCCGCCGCTCTGGCGCTCAGCGCCGACGGCACCGGTTGGAGTCGACGCCACTTCGAGGTCGCTGCGATCATCAGCCGCCTGCGGACGGCGATCACCGCCGCCGATGAGGGCATCTCGGGCTGGCGTCGCGTGCCGGGCCCGGACGGGGTGGAGCAGCGACGAGCCGAGTCGGACGGAATCCGCTTCGAGGTGCGACCCGACTCCGTGACGGCGATGACGGCGATCGCTTCCGGTCCCTCGGCCACACCCCTCCGGGCGCGCCGCGCCTACACCCGCATCAATCGGGCCGTCTTCGGAACCCGGGCGCAACACGTCAACCAGATCGTTGCCTCGCTGGCCGAGCGGGTGTCGCGGGATCCCAGCGGGAAGACCCGCATCGCACAGCGCATTGCCGGACGAACGGTCCGGATTCACCGACTTCCGTCGGGGGGCTGGTGGGTCTATTCGGTGCACCCCTGACGCGGCTTCGGTCTCACGGATGGGGCCAGAGGGGTCTCGGAACCTCGAATCCGACCGGCTCATTCCAGCGGTTTCGGTAGGCGACCTCGTGCACCGGGCGTCGGGGCGCCGTTCCCCACCGACCTGTCGGGTAGCCGAAGGTCACACAGCACGCGAATTTCCAGTCTTCGTCCCGCGGGATGCCGAAGATCCGAAGCATCTCCTCGAAGCGAAAGAGCAGCACCGTAGTCAGGGTGCTGCCCACCCCGTCGGCCCGCGCTGCCAGCATCGCGCTCCAGATCGCCGGGTAGATGGACGAGCCCGTCGGATCGAGCTGGACAAAACCGAAGAGCAGAAGTGGGAAGCTCTCGAAGTGCTCGGCCAGATGGAGCGCCGAGCGATGCATCCTTCCGAACTCAATGCTATTGGGCGAGTCGGGATTCGCCTCGGCCTCCGCGATTCGGGGCGCGTAGATCGTCTCGAACAGCTGCTTGATGCAGTCGCGATACAAGGGGCCGAGCTGTCCCTTGACCTCGGGATCGTCCACCAACAGGAACCGCCAGCCCTGGGCGTTGCCGCCGGTGGGAGCCCGGATCGCGGCATCGAGGATGCGGGCCTGAACGGCGTCGGGAATCGGATCCGGGCGAACCCGTCGCATCGCCCGGGTGGTGTAGAGAGCTTCGTAGAGGTCCATGGCGCGAGATTCGCATGATTGGCCGACCGTCGGCAACCGGCGCGGCGATGCGGATGCCGGTGGCGGGTGAAGGTGCTATCCCGGTTGCATGGAGCTGTTGCTCGTCCGCCACGCGCTGCCCCTCCGGGTGGAGCGGGAAGATGGTCTTCCGGCGGATCCGCCCCTGAGTGAGGAGGGCCGACGACAGGCCGAACGCCTGGCGGACTGGCTCGCGTCGGAGCCGATCGACGCCCTCTACGCGAGTCCGCTTCGGCGCGCGCTGGAGACGGCCCAACCGATCGCGAAGAGTCCCGGCCTCGAGATCCAGGACGAACTCGGGGTGACCGAATTCGATTCCCTTTC
>JACZXC010000282.1 GCA_022571825.1 Myxococcales bacterium
GGCGAAGGGGGGCATGACGGCCCACCCCGTCGAGCGGGAGCGGATCTCGGAAGCTGCTTGACCCGGCGCCATCTTGCCCTCCCGTCCCCGGGCAGCATAACCCAGCCGATTCCGGGCACGGTGGAGAGGGTCCGAAGGACCGAGGCCGCGCGTTGTAGACTCCCGCCGATGCCGACTCCGCGTATGCTCGCCCCGGTACCGCCCGCCGTTCGGGCACTGATCGACGCCCTCGCCGCCGCGGGGCACGAGGCCTACCTGGTGGGCGGATGCGTGCGGGACCTGCTCGTCGGCCGACCTGTGAACGATTTCGACCTCGCCACGTCGGCGGCTCCGGACGCCCTGCTCGCGCTGTTTCCCACCGCCGTCCCCATCGGAATCCGTTACGGAACCGTGATGGTTCCCACCGAGATCGGCCCGGTCGACGTGACGACCTTCCGAGCCGGGCCGCGCATCGAGGACGACCTGAGCCACCGGGACTTTACGCTGAACGCACTCGCCTACGATCCTCGCGGCGACATCCTGCTCGACCCCCACGACGGCTGGGCCGATCTGCGCAAGCACCGGCTGCGCGCGGTTCGGTCGGCTCACGACCGGTTCCGTGAAGATCCCCTGCGCGCCCTGCGGGCCGCTCGTCTGGTCGCCACCCTCGAGCTCGAACCCGACCCGGATCTCGAGCCGGCCATGGCATCGGCGCGTCGCGGGCTGCGGGGCATCGCCCGACAGCGCGTCGGGCGCGAGCTGGCCTCGCTCCTGGTCGGACCCGGCGTCGGGGAAGCCCTCGCCCTCTTGCGCCGTACGGGGATCGAACGCGATCTGGCAGCCGGAACCGCCCCGGATGCCGAGTTCGTGGTTCCCGCCCTGCCCCCGGATCTCGACCTGCGGCTGGCGGCCTGGTTGCGAGGCACCCGGGCGGGATTCATCTGTCGAGAGCTGAGATTTCCACGACGGGTGAGCGCACGCGTCGCGCAGCTGGTGCGTCACCACCCGATCGCGTTACCCGCCGAACTTCCGACGGGTGGCACCCTGCGACGGCTGATCAAGCTCGTCCGCGAGGAAAACATCGACGCCCTGATCGCCCTGCGCCGATCCGAGCTCGTTACCGGCGTCTCCGTCCCCGGCGAGGACCGGGCCGCCGCCGAGCGACGCCTGGGGGACCTGGAGACCCTGCTCGCCCAGATCCGACGGACCGGATTTCTGGCTCTTCGGCGACTGGACCTCGCGATCGACGGCGAGGACGTCATGGGGCACTTCGGCTGGCCCCCCGGGCCCCCGGTGGGGCGCGCCCTCGCCTATCTCACCGATCGGATCGTGGAAGACCCCTCGCTCAACACCCCGGCGGCGCTGCGCGACCTGCTCGATGCCTGGGCACGAGAGCCGTGACCGCGTCACCGAACCTGACGGGCGCCGGGGCCCGGGGTCTTCAGCTCTTTGCCCTCTTCGCCCTCGCTGTTGGCCAGCCCCTGCTCGATCTGCTCGCGCGCAATGCCCCCTTCTTGGTGGCCCACCGTGCCACGACGGGCGACATCCTCGGGCTGGTAGCCGCGCTGCTCGTGGGTCTCCCGGGCTCTATCTGGCTGTTGGAACAGGCCATCGCACGGGTGAATCCGCGGCTGGGAAGCGCCGTTCATCTCGGCTGGGTCGGCTCGCTGGTCGCAGCCACCGCGCTGCCGGTGTTGAAGCGCGTGCCGGACGTGCCGGGCGTGCTTCTGCTCGCGGCCGCCCTCGGCCTGGGCATGGTTGCGGGGTTCGGCTTCGCCCACTGGCACCGCCTTCGCGTGCTCGTCACGAGCCTGGCCTTCGCGCCCTTCGTGTTCGCGGGGGTATTCGCAACGAATCCGTTCATCGAAAAGCTCCTCGTCCCCCACGACGGAAACGTCGTCCTCGACGTGGCCATCGACTCCGACACGCCGGTCATCGTGGTGATCCTGGACGAGCTTCCGACGACGTCGCTGCTCGACAGGACCGGGGGAATCGATCCCATCCGCTATCCGTCCTTCGCGCGACTCGCGCTCCGCGCCACCTGGTTCCGCCGCGCCAGCGGCGTCCACGCCCTCACCGAACACGCGATACCCGCAATCCTGACCGGCCGGTATCCCGACCCCAACCTGCTGCCGACGGCTTCGGATCATCGGCAAAATCTATTCACCCTGCTTCAGGGCAGCTATGAGATGAACGTCGTTGAGCTCTTCACCGCGCTGTTCCAACCTCGAGACGAGGAGAAGCCCGGCCAAGGAGTGGCTCGAATCGCGTCCATGAGCGCCGACCTCGCGGTGGTCTATCTCCACCTGCTGCTGCCGGACGAGCTGAGTGTCGCGTTGCCCTCGGTGGAGCAGGGGTGGCGTGATTTCTTGCGGGCGCCCCGGCTCCGCCAGAAAGCGGACCGCACCGGCGCCTTCTCGGACCGACCCACCCGCTTCCGCGAGTTCGTCGCCTCCATCGAGACCCGCTCCGAGCCGACCCTGCACTTTCTTCATATCCCCCTGCCCCATGTTCCCTGGCAGTACATGCCCTCGGGTCGGCTCTACTACCCGCCCAACGATTTCGAATTCTGGGACAATGTCTGGGGCCCCCGCGAATGGTGGGTCGTCCAGGGCTATCAACGGCACCTGCTTCAGCTGGCTCTGGTCGACACCCTCCTGGGTGAACTTCTGGACCGGATCGAGGACATCGGACTCTATGAACCTGCCCTGCTGATCGTGGCCGCGGACCACGGCGCGAGCTTCCGGGCCAACCAGTCGCGCCGGGATCCGGCGACGATGGAGCATCCCGAAGACGTCCTGGCGGTTCCGCTGTTCGTCAAGCGTCCGTTCCAACGCGAGGGCGGTGTAGATCTGCGCAACGTCGAGACCATCGACATCCTTCCGACGATCGCGGACCTGATCGGAGTGCAGATTCCCTGGACCATCGACGGATGCAGCATGTTCGATCCCGACTGCGCCCCGCGTTTCCACAAGACCATGTACAGCCGGGACGACGTTCGAATGAGCTTCGACCCGGCGATCCTCGACCGCCCCGAGAGCCTCGAGCGCAAACTCGAACTCTTCGGCTCGGGGTCGCGGGAGAACGGGCTCTTTGCCATCGGTCCCCATCGCGATCTGATCGGGCGCCGGATCGACGAGATCGGGATTCGCGGGTCGGCGAATGTTCGGGTCGAGCTGATGCAGAGGGCCTTCGAGCGCGCCCAACAGCGGCCCGACCGCTTTGTACTGTCGCGGATCACGGGCATCCTCGATCGCAATCCGACCCCCGAAGAACTCCCCTATGTGGTGATTGCGGTCGAGGGCGTCATCCAAGCCGTCGCCCCCGCCTTCTCCGGGCGGAAGGGAACTCATTTCTTCTCGGCGATGTTGCCCGAGGACGCTACCCGCGACCTCCGCGATCGGGTCGAGCTGTTCGCTCTGGAGACGTCCCCTTCGGGTCCAGTTCTCCAGCGCCTCACGGTCTTCCTCGGCCCCCTCAAGCCGGGGCGTGGCACCCTGGCCTCGGCTCAGCGCGGCTCGGGATAGAAGCGCGATCGCAGGCGCTGCATACCGCTCAGCCAACGGTCGGGATCCCGGGCCTTTCGCAGCACGTATTCCCTGACCTCGGGATGGGGAAGGATCAGGAAGGTCTCGCGGGCGAGGCCCGTCACGACGGCCTCGGCCACCTCGTCGGGCTCGATGATTCCGCGGGTGAGGTGGGCGCCGCCTCCCGCTTGGGCCGCGCCCATCAGCATGGGCGTGCGCACTCCCTGCGGGCACAGGCACGCCACCCGGATGCCGCGCTCGCCGTAGGTGATGGCCAGCCACTCCGCAAATGCCACCGCCGCGTGTTTCGTCACCGAGTAGGCATGCGCGGATACGTCGGTCAAGAGACCCGCCGCCGACGCGGTGTTGAGAAGTGTGCCTTCACCGCGGTCGAGCATCGCCGGGAGCACGGCGCGGGCCGCATACACGTGGGCCATGACGTGAACTCGCCAGCTTCGGTCCCAGTCTTCATCCGGGGCGAAGGGACCGCTTGAGGAATCGCCCAGTCCCGCGCCAGCGGCGATTCCGGCGTTCGAACAGAAGAGGTCGATGGGACCGAACTCTGACGCCGCGCGATGCGCCAGCGCGACGACCTCCTCCTCGACGGCCACATCGGTGGGAACAGCGAGCCCGCCGATGTCTTTCGCCACCACCCGGGCCGCTTCCGCGTCGCGGTCGGCAACGACCACGCCGCGGGCGCCCTCGGCGGCGAAGCGGCGACAGAGGGCGGCGCCGATTCCGCTGGCCCCGCCGGTGACCACGATCACCTTGTTCTGGATTTCCATCGTGACGGCCATCCTATCACGGGCCAGGACCTCCGCGGCCAAGGTCGAGGCCTCTGGCAGTGCAACCGCACCGTGCGCAGGTTACGCTCGACGCGAAGGAGCGATCCCGATGGATGCCGAGGCACTCAAGAACTACGCAAAGCTGGTGTTCGGTTCGCTGGGCGGCGCGATGACCTCGGCGATGATCTTTCTCGGCGATCGGCTCGGCCTGTATCGAGCCTTGTCGGGAGCGGGGGCGATGACCAGCACCGAGCTAGCGGAGAAGACGCAGCTCTCCGAGCGGTGGATCCGCGAGTGGCTGCACCAGCAGGGTGCCTCCGGTGTGCTCGAGTTCCGGGGCGAGGGTCGGTTTGCCCTGTCGCCGGAGGGAGAGGCGGGGCCCGCCGATGAGAGCCACCCTG